>NZ_JAKUDW010000013.1:0-89300 GCF_022662595.1 Bacillus cereus group sp. BfR-BA-01524
ATAACAGTGGACCACGAACGAGAACACGTAATGTCATCGTCATTGCCGATTGAATGGAAGTGACATCATTTGTCACGATCGTTAATAATTTACCTGTTCCAAATGAGTCCCGATTATTACTAGAAAATGTTTCTATTTTCGCAAACACATCTTTTCGTATGTCTGTAGCGAAATTAACAGCTGCTTTTGTAGAATACATCATACACCCAAGCCCTCCAACTAAACCGAGTGCTGCTGCTCCTATCATAAGAAGCCCCATTTTTATTACATAATTTAAATCCCGATTTGCAATCCCAACATCAATGATATGTTGCATAATAGTCGGTTGAATTAAGTCCATCGCAACCTCAAGTACCATAAATAGCGGCCCAATAATAGCGAAGAACATGTATGGTTTTAAATACTGTAATAACTTACGAAATGATTTCATACATAATCTCCTTTTCCCATGAAATTACCACTGAATAATTCATATCCCTCCTTATTTAAGCTATATATTTTGTAATTTCTTTATTACTTCTATTATATTATGTAAATTAATATTTAACATTATTAAATGATAAGTATTAATGACTTTCTAGTCAATAAATGTGCTTTATATTATATAAATACAAAAACCGCATTCTTAATGAAAAGAATACGGTTTTTCATCTATATTTCTTCAATTGTAAAATGTAAAAACTCAGTCTCAAATCCCTTATTTTTAGAAGGACTACACGTGTAAAAACCTATTTTAACAGGCTCCTTCCCTATATCCTCCATTAAATGAGCGATTCTTATTTGTTCCCATTGATGGCCCTTTTTCACATATATTGTATAATCACCGCTTTTTCGAATAATTCGAAAACGAAGTTGTTGCTTAGCTGCTTCAGTTGGATAATCTTGCGTTGACCAGTCAGAATATCCATTATTCGTTACGACAGCACCTAAGTGAGATGGCCCTTCAGGGATATATTCTAAAGATGTTTTTAGCCAACAGTTCTCCGAAATCATAACAAAAAGACCTGCTTGATCGAATTTTGAATTTGGATTCATACGTAACTGAACTTCAGCTTGAAAGTCTGTCATCATCTCATTATAAAATACATGACCATTCATTACTTCAAAACCATAATGTGTTTTAAGCCAAAAATCAGTTTCTGCTTTCGAACGGACAATAAACGCATGATTATCATTAATTTTATAGTATTCAGGTACATTCATTATAGTGAGTTGCTCAATATGTTCTGGTATATACGATATATTCATAGCTCCTCCATAATAAAGCATTTATATAGACATTTAAAACTCCGCTAATACTGGGAATTTATAACCTTTAAAATCTAACTCTTTATCACTTCGAACCATTAAATACTTGCTAGACTGTACTTCTGTAAACTGTACATCCTCAACCCCTAATTGATCTGGAGAAAAATAAAATTCGATTTCCGTAAACCTTTCATTGATTTCTCCACATAATTCATCTAAAACCGGAAGTACTGGCGCAAATACTCCAAATAATTTCAACTTTTCATTGTCTACTTCATAAACGATTAGAGCATCTAGCTTCTCTGAATAATACAATTTCTCATTCCATTCCGAGTCATACATATTCAAATAAAATGAAGGATGGAAGTTTAAAGTTGAAAAACTATTTGAAAGTCTTTGGCTACTATCAATAGTTTCATGTATTAACTGTCTATTCTCTATATTATAGTAATCTAACTTTTTAAGTAGTGAATCGTTATTATTATTATTATATGGTATAGTCATCAAATATTCCTGCACAACTTTAAATCCAAATGCTGTATATAGTTCAGGGTTTTCCGTAAACAATAATGCACATTCACATTTCTTATCGATTTCTTCTATCATTTTACCCATTAATTGTGTCATTAACCCTTGTCTACGGAAATTAGGGTGTGTCATTACTGATTGAATACCCGCCGCATTTATTTTTTCACCATTAATTAATAATGGGAGTGAAAATGCCGCAACATTTGCAATCACTTTATCTTCTTGTAAAAACGATAAAGCTTTATATGTATCATCCCAATATCCTTTATCCGAAAAATCATTCAATGTTTGAGTTTTAATTCCAAACACTTCTTCAAATAAAGGAAATAACTGCTCTCTTTTCGGTTCTTCTATTAGAAGACTTGCCAATTTTTCAACATTCCCCATGTTGTACCTCCAAATGTTAAATTCCATTAAATTAGATATACTTATATGACCTACTCTTAAAAATAGAGGTCTTACCAATCAATATACTATCATAAAACATAAAAAAAAAGTCTAATTAATTTTATGTTTTGACTATTTGAAAATAAGTCGAATAAAACAATATTAAGATTTCTGGATATTAATTAGTTTATTATATAAAAATAGCGCTTTCTAATTAGCTTTTACTAATAGAAATACACTATTTATAATAAAATATTTTTATTCTTTTATCCCTTCAAGTCTTTCCTTCGTATTAATTTCTTCTCCACTTATACGCTTTTCAAAAGACTTTCTCCAACTACTTGAAAGTGCATTTACTTCTAATATTCTTTTTACCCCTTCAATATTTTGTTTTTCCTTATGCATGATACGATTAGCAAACGCTATTGAAACACCTTTCGGATCAGACTGTAGACTTTTTAATGTATCGACTGATGATACCCATCCTTCTTTTAATACACGAAAATAAAATCCTGTATATCCTGTTTCTTGAAAATATAGTGGTAACTTTGGAATATTATATTTTTTTGCTAATTTAAAACAAGGTTGCCTTGGTTGTGTTACCTGTACGATTGCCTCTCCGAGCTCAAATGTATCACCAATACAAACATCCTCTTCGCGCATACCACTAACTGTTATATTTTCTCCGAAAGCCCCATATACAAGATCTTGATTCAATTCTTTTTCCCAGTATGGATAGTGATCACCAGTATAAACACAAACTGCTTTATCTACTCCTCCATGATGAACTAAGTCCGCCTGTCCATCTCCATTAAATTTTACAAAGGATAAATATACCGGTTCCTTTACTTGTTTCTTATTTATGCCTGTATGAATTACTTTTCCGCCGTATATAACCTCTTTTGGTAATCCTATATTTAAAGATAATAATTGATATTCATTTAGCCATTCTATTTCCTCCTTTACAGGTGTTACATGTATTTTCTCTCGATTAATTTTTACAACCCTCTCTGTTACATAAAGATGATTATAAAACCTCTAAAATCATTGTTCAATTCAATTATTTATATAATAATGATAGGTATAACCTATCATTATACTTGAGGTGATTCCAATCGAATTACGACAACTTGAATACTTTTTAGCTGTTTCAAAAGAATTACATTTCACAAAAGCAGCTGAAAAATTAAATATTTCACAGCCTTCACTAAGTCAACAAATACGTGCATTAGAGCATGAAGTAGGAATGCCACTTTTCGATCGAATTGGTAAAAAAATATCTTTAACTGAAGCAGGGAAGGTTTTATTATCACATAGTAAAACCATTTTTCATGAAGTCGAACAAGCTCGTTCAGCTATTCAAGACCTAAACGGATTACAGCAAGGTTCCTTAACAATAGGGGCTTTGTTAACCGTCGTAAATTATTTACTACCACCAGCTATTTTAAATTTTAATAATTTATATCCCAATATAGAGCTTTCTGTATTAGGGCTTCGTACAGGAGATATTCGTGAAAAATTATTACAAAACGAACTAGATATTGGAATTACATTTCTCCCGGTGCAAGATAAAGAGATTATCTCCACCCCTCTATACAAAAGCGATCTTACATTGGTCGTGCCCACTGGTCATCGATTAGCTGAACGTAATCATGTATCTATTGCTGAATTACAGAACTACCCTTTAATTCTTTTACCTAAAAATTTCTTTTTAACCGAACTAATTACATCTCATTGTCAAAAATTAAACTTTAAACCAAGGCCAATTTTAGAAATTAGTACGATGGAATCTTTAATCCAAATGGTTTCCAAAGGAATGGGAATTACAGTGTTACCCAAACCATATATAGACTTTTTACAAAATAAAAACATTAAAGCTATTAAAATAGAAAACCCTACTCCAACAATTGAAATAGGGCTAATTTATAGAAAAGATAAATATATGTGTGCTGCAACTCGAGAATTTATTGAGCAACTAAAAATTACAGTACATTCTTTCCAAAACTAAACAAAAGAGATTATCCTATGAAACCGTTTCACAACAATTTAGTAGAATAATCTCTTCTCAAAACAAAGTAAACATTATATTTAAACTCTTATAAACTTTAATGTACCTTTTTAGATATTGGAATATATTTAGTAAAATATGCACCAACTAGCAATAATACAATTGAAAATAACCAAGTAAAAGCACCACCAAAATGAAACCACTATGCAAACATATTTAAGACTGCAAGTGAAAAGAAGCAAATAGAAGTTAACGCACTTTTCAATCCTTTTATCCCAGATTTTTTTCTCTTTTGATAAGCAATATACATCGCAATGACAAGAAAAAAGATAAGAACAAATGGTAACATAACTTTTAGTATTGGTAATCCCTCCAGTATAAATGCACTCTTTATATTACCATCTTATCCCATTTATCTTTTAGGCATCAATTTATTCTTATCTTCCCTCCAAAAGTCAGTATAAGTTTTATTTTTAAAGTTCACGTTCACCTCAGAAAACGGCATACTTCCTCCAACTTTCAATAGGTACCAGTCGTTTAAAAGTGGTGATCCGAAGCAAATCTTCATTGTACGATCATGTAAATCGAATAATACAGAATGTAAAGTTCCAAACCATTCTTCATAGTTATGTACAGTTAGTCCAGCAGGATATTCTTCTTCTACTAATTTTTTTAAAGACTCTATGCTTACTTGTTCATATCTATTTAAATGCTCATGTAAAACGTGATATCTCTTTGTAGATTGTTCTAATCTCCTATTATTTAATTTCTGAATTGATGAACTAACTGCATGGTTTGTTGATACAATAAAAGCTTGTTTTTCACCATCAATCGTTATTGTGGATTTATGACCGTCAAATATTTCAATATATGCTGCATTTAAAGGATCAGCTAGTATTAAATTAATATTACTAGCAATTGGTATTTCTTCTATTAGTGACTTAGCCTCCTGCACATTTTTGCATTTCTCCAATAACAGTCGAATTACCGCAAAACATTGTAAACCACTTACTACTGGCTTTCGTAGACCTTCAATATTTCCTACTGGTTGACCACATGCTGAAAATGTAACAGATAATCCATGTTCATTAACTCCTTCTGTTCTACCAAAATATTGAGTAGAAAAACCACTATGCGCATACGCACCTTCAACATGCGTCGAGCAAAAACGCATATCATCTATTACTGGTGATAAATCATAGTTTCTTAATACATAAGTGTGAGTTGAATCTGTCTTTTTAGGTAATACTGCACAATGACTACAACCTGCTTTCAATAGTGTTTGATAGTAATACATTATATTTTTAGAAGGAATTTTCAACACTTCACAAAAACCTTCAATTTCTTCATTTATGCCTGGACAATGTTTGTTTAGTATATTTCTCGATTCTGTCCAATGGTTATTAGATATTACATTTTCTTCGTGTATAAATTGCGGGATGAGATACGGATTTTGTTTCACGAACTCCCCTTGTTGCTTTCCAATCTCATAATAACTTCCTTTTAATGATGAAAAATACCCCTTTACTTGATACATCAAACTCCCCCTCACATTGGATATATCCATATCATACCAAATGGATTTCATTCATCCTTGATGTTTTTTACTATCTTTCTTTAACACCATCCCATTTTAATATCTCCACTAATAATTATTTACTAGACAATTAAAGTTTTGTTAATATTGCTGTAATAACTTTATTTCAAAATAAAGTAGTTTGGATATCAAATGAGCAAAATACTTTGTTGAATCCACTTATAAGCAATCATCTAATTCATGAAACTACGAAACTTACTTATCAAAATAAAAGGAGAATTTATGTATGAATAATTGCAAACCAATTGATAAATTAACTATTGAGGACCTAAAACAAAACCCCATTTGGGAATGGGCAATAGATGAAGAGGAAAACGAAGAACATGACGAAACATGGGTAAAACCAGCGGCAACTACTAATTTTACAGAAGAATTAAACGGTTCAATCGTACTAGGCGAATTATTCTTACATAATGGTGAAAAATTCCCTATGATGTGTGAAATTGATATTGAAGGTGACGAGGCCGTAATTCGTTCTGTTGTTTATTATAAGGAAGCAAAAAATGAGTATATTGCTATAGAAGATATTGTGAAAACGGTCGAAATGCCGTTATCGATTATTATTAATCTTACAATTCATGCAGAATCCAAAACCTTACGCTTCACTGCACATAAAGTAGATATTTATAAAAATTCAATAACGACTAATTTTAATTAAAGTTGGCCGAAATAAAGAAAACAATTATGAAATACAAACTGGGGAATCATTAACGATTCCCCAGTTTTTTAAACTATATTAAAGTATCCCCTTTTCCACTAAAGTCTCTGCGATTTGAACTGAATTCCAAGCCGCACCTTTTAATAGGTTATCGGAAACAATCCAAAGGTGGAATCCGTTTGGCGTATCAGGATCTTTACGTATTCTTCCGACAAATGTATCTATTTTCCCTTCTGCATATAATGGCATTGGATACAGCTGTTCACTAGGGTTATCCTGCAAAATAACACCTGGTGCATCCATTAATACTTCCTTAATTTCCGCAACGCTTGCTTCTTTTTCCAGTTCTATATAAACCGATTCTGAATGCCCCGATACAACTGGAACACGTACACAAGTAGCTGCCATTTTCAGGTTTTCATCTTCTAATATTTTCTTCGTTTCTTGAATCATTTTGACTTCTTCAAAAGTAAAATCATTGTCTGTAAATATATCTACTTGAGGCAGTACATTAAATGCTATTGGATAATGTTTTTTATCTTTTTTCACCGGTAATATATCACTCTTCACTTCTTCACCTGCAAGTATAGACTTAGCCTGCTCTTGTAATTCATGAATCGCATGAATGCCAGAACCCGATACAGCTTGATATGTTGAAACGATAATTCTTTCTAAACCAAATGATTTTCGAATCGGCTGAAGTGCTGTTACCATCTGTAATGCTGAACAATTTGGAACTGCAATGATACCTTTATGCTGTTTTAAAGTGTGCGCATTCACTTCCGGAACAACGAGCGGTACATCTTGCGCCATTCGGTACTCACTTGTGTTATCAATTACAATCGCACCACTAGAAACTGCATGAGTTACAAATTGTCTAGATACTTCTCCCCCAGCGCTAAAAAAGGCAATATCTACACCTTCAAAGCTAGTTGTTTTTGCCTCTTGTATAATTATCTCTCGTCCTTTGAATCTTACTTTCTTACCAGCGGATCGTTTGGACGAAAGCAATGTAACTTCAACTATATTAAACTTCATTTCATTCTCTAACAGTTCAATAATTTTTTGCCCTACCGCACCTGTAGCCCCAACAACAGCTACATGATAGCCCTTTTTGATCATCTTTTCTCCTCCAATATCACCTGAATGAATATTTCTACAATTTCATTTTATACAGAATTTAATCATTTGGAAAATTAAAATACATGATATAATCATTCACAAATCATGATAATAAAAGAGGGATCGCTTATGGAAATGAGACATGTTAAAACATTTTGCGCCATTGTGAAGTATGGTAATTTTTCTAAAGCTGCGCACGCGCTAGGTTATGCGCAATCTACTGTTACAGCACATATGAAAGCTTTAGAGAACGATTTACATATTCCTCTTTTCGATCGGTTAGGGAAAAAAGTGCTACTTACAAAAGCAGGTCATCAATTTCATCCTTATGCATTAGAATTACTTGCAATATATGAAAAAGCGCAAGAAATCCCCCAAAATACAGATTATTTAGAAGGTACATTGAGTATTACATCTAATGAATCATTAGCGGTATACCGCTTACCACAATTGTTACGTACTTACAAACAGAAAAATCCGAAAGTAAATATCGTACTTGAAACGAACACAAATGAACAAGCATTACAAAAATTACGTGAAGGAGAAACAGACATTGTCTTCATAATTGGAGAAAGTATAGAACATAATGATTTTATTACGCGAACTTTTAGTAATGAAACATTTGGATGGATTTTACCAGCTTATTCCGCTGCACATACAAATCCATTCCAGTTATTACAGGACACCCAGTTCATTTTTACAGAACAAAGCTGCGGCTATAGGCCAATGGTAGATCGTTTTTTACGTCAAAGCGGAAATATTCCAGCTAAAACATTTGAAACTTCCAATGTTGAAGTCATTAAACAATCCGTCATGTGTGAGTTAGGCATTTCAATTCTTCCTTATATCGTTGTACAAGAGAGTTGTCAAAAAGAACAACTATGTTTTCAGCCTATTGAAACTCCAGCATTTATTCAAAGTCATGTCATCTATCATAAATCTAGATGGATTTCTCCGGTACTACAGTCGTTTCTTTCCTTACTTGAACGAGATTAAGATATTAAGAAGTACATATAAAAAGAGTAATTGCCTAATAAGCAATTACTCCCTTTCATTAATTAGTATATTATTTATTAGTCTTTCCCCCATCTGCAATTAATTTACTACCTGAATATGTACCTTTTTGCATAAACACTTGATTAATTAATTCTTTTTGCTCAGCTTCCGACATTACTCCTTTTCCTTCTCCTAAATTCCCACTTTGTAATTTCCAAATCTTATTATGATCCCCATCAACTTTTTCATATTTTCCTTGTTTCCATCGTTCTAAAATTTCTACATATGTACTTCCCTGTACAAGATCGTTACTCTTTACAATATCAATTAAACTTTCAATCCGTTCTTGTGTAATAAAAATATAGCCCCACTTTTGATCAGCTTTCGCTTTTTGATGTGCCATTTCATGTAATGCTGTCTGTATGTTCTCATCTGTCCATTTAAAATTTTTATTAAAACCACTATTCGGTAATGAATAGTTTCCATTTTCTAAAAGCTTCGCATCTTCTGCTTTTACGTTACTATCAGCTAGTACTTCTACTGCTGGAGCAGCTGGTGATGCCTTTTTCGCAGCTGGTTTACTATTATTTAAATAATGCAGCATACCATATGTTAAACCTACTCCGATTACCGCCATACCAGCTAGAATACCGATTATTTTAAATAGTGTTTTCATCGCGCTTGTTTCCTCCCAAATATCTCTGTTCTGACTACCTAATTATTTTTTATATAAAAACTGTTACTTCATTTAAAATATCGCATCCCATCCCCTATCATATTATTTATATATACTTTCTCATATTGTATTTCTTTTTCTTTAAAATTGAAAGATTATTCTGTTAAATATTGAAAGTATTCTACAAATTTTTCCTTTATATTTATAAAGAAGCAAAAAAACAACGAGCGCGTTCTACAACACTCGTTGTTTTTACTTTATGCACAATTTTCTTTTAACCACTTCGTAATAGCATCTAACCTCGAAACATCAAAACGTCTTTCTTCACAAACATTTAAACTGTTTAAATTATTTACAATTCCTATTTCATTCGATTTTACACTTTTCGCCTCAATTAATTTACAATACCCGTCTGTAACGGTATTTAAATTTTCATAATAACGCTGAAGTGGTTTTGATATATGTAAATGCTTTTCAAAGTTTCTTCTTCTTCTCGTCTCATCAGATTCTTTCCGTTTTCTAAGTTCTTCATCATTCGTATATAAATAAAAATATTGATCAGGAAAACCAATTTCCCTATGTATCAGCTTTTCCTTATAAAAGTCTTCTATTAAAGATAATGACTGATCAAATATTTCAAAATGGAAACACCAATTATAGCTAAGTGGCTGATAAATGTCTCCATCAAGTATTACTAATTCATATTGCTCTGACTTCTGCATTGCTATTTTCCAGCGCTCTACTTGTTTTTCAAAATACCATGTTCTATGCTCATTTTTTGGTCTTTCAAATAAAAAATTCACTTCAGGTATAATATAAGCACCATAATTCTTTTCTAACTCACGACACGTTGTGCTCTTACCAACCGCACTCGCTCCCTCAAACGCTATAATCCCCATAGTTTCTCCCTCTTTCATTAACTAAAATCTCGTTGTTTCGCTTTTCTCCCCCATAACTGTTTCCATAAAACAATTGAAGCGATAGAGAGCATTATTGTTGTAATGATACTCCCTTCAATTCCGAACGAGCCTCCATGAAGGAATTCCGATCCAGTTGTTACAGGTTTAAAAAGTGGTGTAGAATACATTGTCATTCCACTAACCGCAAAACCAAATACGTTATATTGTGCCCAATTCCAAATGGAATGCCATGCGCATATCCCCCAAAGACTACTATCTTTCAAAACGTAAAAAGCTGCAAACACACCAACTAATATTATATTCGATATTGAAAGAATTGTAATACCTGGATTTAGTAAATGAAGAAAACCAAATAAAAATGAAGTTACAACAATACCGATCCATATACGGCTTCTAACAGAAAGAACTGGAAATAACCAACCCCGAACAACAATTTCTTCTGTTGCACCTTGTATTAAAAAAGCAACTAAAGATCCCACAATTCCAAGTATAGCGGTTGGTGTAATGTGTTGCATTTGTAGTTGTACATTTCCAGTTAATAAAAGTAGCATGACTGGTATTGAAATAAAAACAAAACCTATTAATGCACCTCTTAAATATTTTCTTATCCACTGATTCCTCCAAAATCCAATGGATGAAATTGATCTTTTCTCTACAAATCTAATCCATAAAAAAACAAAAAATATAGCTCCGCCAAACGTCAATATCATTTCAATATCACTATAAATTGCTTTCATTAAAAGCGTTTCTGCTTTCGGTAAAAACAACATAAATAACATAAACAATTCACCTAAAGTTAAAAATACAATTGCAAGTATAACAGCAAATACTGGATGAACTTTTCTTCTTCCTTCTTTGGCTGCTTCAATTATTTTAAATTTATTAGACTGCAATATTCTCGCCTCCTTAACAAATACATCAACACTATTCTTATACTATATATCGATTCACTAATACAATTTCCCAATAAAAATGTTCTTAGTTTATCATAAACCAAAATTAGGAATAATATATAAATAAAAGAGATGTTTTTGTGTCTTTTACCATCCCTATTTCACACTGGTATTACCAGCACTTGCTATTTCCCACCATTTGTTGTAAGATAGTAATTAAGGTCAATTTAACACTATATTTTCTTTGCATATTATCAAGTATCAATCAGGGACATTTTGTACTCCTTATGGGTTTTTGATAATATGTGAACTTTTATTTTCATTCAAATAAGGCCGATCATATTGTAATTTTTCTACTTTTAGGAGGCATTACCATGACATTAACAGGTAAAGTAAAATGGTTTAACAGCGAAAAAGGTTTCGGTTTCATCGAAGTTGCAGACGGTAACGACGTATTCGTTCACTTCTCAGCTATCACTGGCGACGGCTTCAAGTCTCTTGACGAAGGTCAAGAAGTTAGCTTCGAAGTTGAAGACGGTAACCGCGGACCTCAAGCTAAAAACGTTGTAAAGCTATAATTCAAACAATAAAAAGGTTGTTACCAGCAAGGTTAACAACCTTTTTAATATATAACTAAAATTTTTTACATAAAAGGAGTGGTTACATGTATCGCAATCGAAAGAACGATGTAGCAGAAGTACCACCAGAACAAACCCCTGTTTGGGAATGTGAATCAGAGGATTGTTTAGGATGGATGAGAAAGAACTTTTCATTTGAAGAAGAGCCTAAATGCCCTTTATGTAAAAGTAGTATGAAAAGCGGAGAACGTTTATTACCTAAATTAGGTTAATTTATAATAAAAAAAACCTCTTTTAATTAAGAGGTTTTTTTTATTATAAATTTATGTCCTCAATATCAGTTCGCACTATAGAATACAATAATGCATCGTGTTGCTTATTTCCTTGATGAATATATCCGCGCAATAGACCTTCCTTTTGAAAGCCGATTTTAGATAACATTCTACAAGAAGTAACATTTTCAGGATATGTAATAGCTCCAATTCTAAACAAACCTAAATCTTTAAACCCATAATCAATAATTTCTCGAGCCGCTTCTGACGCATAACCATTTCCCCAATAACGAGGATGCAGGTCATATCCAATCTCAGATCGTTTACTCCATAATTGTAAATTGTTTAGTCCAATTGTTCCTATTAAAACGTTCGTTTCTTTTAACACAATTCCCCATCGTATTGCCTTTTTCTCAAAGTAATTTTTCGAAAAAGATTCGATCATACGTGAAGCTTGTCCAAACTCCGTAAAAGAATTCATACCGTAATAACACGTTACTTCATCCAATGAAAAGATTTCATATATTTTTTGACAATAAGATTGTTCTATTTCAACTAAACGTAAGCGTTCTGTTTCTAATATAGGAAATGCCATAGGATCACTCCTTTCTCTCTACTCATTCATTATATCAGAAAAAATATTTATAATTAGTAAAGTCCTTATTGTTCCATAAATCAAACATTTCTAATGACGCATTCCCTCTTTATTCTATATACACGAATTGGATACCTTCTGATTACTACTCAAACAGTACGCTATAATTTCCATAAATCGAATTTCAAATTATCAAGAACTGTAAAAAAAATTGTTTCTTCATTTTCTCCTTCCAAACAACCACCCTACCCCATACATTTATGGTAAAATATAGTTAATATATTATTTTATTGTGGAGGTGTAAATTTCCTATGTATATATTCATCGGCTTATCCCTCTTACTCATATTACTTATTTTTTTATTCGCACAAAAATTCACACCAAACTCTTTCATGATGACTAACTTTAAAGGCAATAGCTTTAAGACATTTTCAATCGGTATTTTAATCGCTGCCATACTCTCACTTTCATATGGAACTTATCATGCAGTAACATATCAACCTAGTTATTTAGATATTAAATTAAAAAATCAAAACTACACTGTTTTCGGTAATGTAGGCGAATTCGGTTATTTCTCCGAAGAATTATTAAAAAAAGATACAGAAGTTCAACTATATTTCGTCTCTTGGAAAACAATGCAGTTAAAAAATCCGGTAATACTTATAGAATATCCTTCAGGAAAACAAGAAACATGGACGCCAAATATCGTATTAATACCGATAAGTAAATTACAAGAAAAACATGATATAAAAGATATGTATCAACTATCACCGTATTCATTTAAAGAATCTGGAGAAATAACATTAACAATAAAAGAAAACAATGTAAAAAACAATAAAATTTCCATTCAAATAAAATAAATAAAAACTGTTCCTTCATTTTACTGAAGGAACAGTTTTTATTTATTCTACAGTATTATTTATTTAATGTAGCCATTATTTCATTGGCAATATTCTTTCCATTTCCAATACACGCACCAATTCCAACACCGTAATATGAGGCACCAGCTAAATATACATTTGGATAAAGATTTGTCATTTTTTCTTGCAATGTTTGAACCGCTTGATTATGTTCTAAATGATATTTCGGCATTAAATCTTTCCAATTTGTAACTTCAACTACTTCTGGTTCACCTTTAATTCCGAGACTCTTTTCAATATCATATAAAGCTACTCGTACTAATTCTTCTTCACTGTAATCCTTGATTGTTTCATATACCGGATTGGTACTCTTATAAAACATTCTAACTAATAATTTTTGTTTACCCGATGTATGTTTCCACTTTCGACTTGTCCATGTACAAGCATCACAATGTAAATCACTGTTTTCCGTTACAATAAACCCCGTACCGTCAGCTGGTAGTTGTTCATCTAGTATGTCAAATCCTAAGTAAATACTTATAAGAGATGAGTTTTTAAATGTATTAAACTGCTCATTTAACTCATTAGACTGTAATAAAGTTTGCGCTATATCATGTGGAGCTGCTAAAACAACATAATCAGCTTGTATTGTTTCATGATTTGCAAAAGAAATCTCATATCGATCTTCTTGTTTACTTACAGCCGTCGTTATAGCACCTTTTTTTACGACAGTTTCAGTCAGCACTTCTTCTAAGCGATTAATTATCGTAGATAGTCCACCCTTAAATGATACGAATTTTTTATTTCCTGCTGATTGAAATTGTTTTTTATTCTCTTCAAAACCTTTAATAATACTTCCATACTTATTTTTATAATCCAGTAAATACGGTAATGTAGATGCCATTGTAAGCTCATTCAATTTACCAGAATATACGCCTGAAAGCACAGGAGCAATTTGTCTTTCCACTAACTCTTTGCCTAAAAAGCTTTCTAAAAATAGAGCAAGTGATGTATCTTTCGTAAACTCTTTATTTTTCGTTATGAAATCTTTTAAAGCTACGATTTTCCCCTTCGTTGAGACTAGCGTACTGCTAAACAACGACCGGGCGCTCATCGGTATCCCAAATATAGTATCAGAAGGAATCGGATGTAACATGTTTTCAGAATATATGTAAGAAATACCCGTTTCATTATATACCATTTCATCTTCTAAATTTAAATCTTTTACAAGTGGCATAACATGTTCATTACGAGCAACGATTGAATCCGCTCCTGACTCCATAATGAAATCCTTTTCTTCCACACTATGGATTTTACCACCTAAATACTCTTCTTTTTCAATAAGAATTAAATTTAAATCGATATTATAATCCTTTTTTAATTTTTCTAAATAAAACATAGTAGAAAGTCCCGTTATACCTCCACCGATAACAACAACTGTTTTCATATGTACTGCGCTCCTAACCGATACAATTAATAATTCTTTTTTATTATAACCAAAAGTCCTTATATTCGACTAGCAAGTTGCGCATTCTGTAAGAAATTAGACAATATATTTGAATATATTTTCAAATTGCCTAATAAAAAAGAACTATAACATTTACAAACCCCGTCATAGTTCTCTTTATTTTAAAAACATAAAGTAATTGATTAATTTGTCTAGTTCTTGACTCAATGCCAATACTTTTTCATGTTGAATTCCATAATCCGATACTAAATATAAAAGTTCTTCTTTTTTTATTTCAATTACTTTTTCCAATTTCGCTAATTCCATGTCGTTTTACATCTCTCCAAAAATAAAATGTATGTATTTCAGTATAGCCTACTTACATAATTAGTAAAAGTAAAATACGCATGTAAAATCTTACATATTTGAAAAAATAATATACTACTAACAAAAAAGAAACTAGATTAAACTTCCTTTTACAGATTATTGACGTTCATTAAGAATGAATAACATACCGGAATTTTTCTAATGTGATATCTTTATAATTTGGAGCTCTCTGTATATGATTAAAATAACTATATGAGAATTTAAATACATGACCAAAATCCCAATCGAATTCACTATAGTCTTTTATCCAAAATATATTTTCAGTTGGTAAAATATTTGCACGTTTAGATTGAATTAAAGGTAATCGATCTATAGGTGAGTGTAAAGTTATTTCCGTATTCAGCTTGAGCTTTTGGCTAGCTCTTAGTACGTATACTAGTTTTAAAAGCGGACGTATCCCTCGTTGAAATATATCTATATGTCCTAAATCGTACATTATATTAATTGCGTGGGAGTATGTAAGCAAATGCCCAATTAAATCATGATGTGATTCCGCTCGATAAATACTATTAAATTTCGATAACTCATTTAAAATGAACTGAGATACTTGTGTTGGATTACTCAATTCACTTTGTATCTCATCTTCAAAACTTAATTGTTTTACTTCTTTCGTCGTATAACCAATCCACGATCTACCTGGAATTGTTTTTCGAAATGATAAAATAAGAGTAGTAATCCCTTCAATTGCTTGATTATCACCCCATTTTTGTAGCTCTTTTATAGCTAATAAACTTAATGATGCATAAATGACGTTATGCCCCACCCAATGAAGCTCATCAATCGTTTGTTCTAAAGATTTTATAATCATATTCTCCGCAATCTGAAAATCTATTTCTTTTTTATCATCAATCATCTCACCAATTTTTTTCTTGCTTAGCATCATCCTTGTTTGCGAATACATATTACGAGCTGTTTCTTCATCAATATTATTATCTTTCATAAAAAAATAACTAGCAATTGCAGCTGCTCCAAAATGCGCATGCCAAATATCATTTGTTTCTTTTTTACATTGAGAAATAATTGAAAGGCCGCCTTTTAAAATACTTTTGTTTTCCATTTTCTTTCTCCCCTAATAAAAATCACTATATTTTCATCCTAAAGATGGTGTCAGTACAAATAAAATGTGATTCGATTCATCACTTTTATTCAAAAATCGATGCTTCACATTCGGTGGAATACGTACAACATCGCCTTCTTCTAAAAAATATTCTTTTCCCTCCAATTCCACATACACTTCCCCTTTCATAACAACAGCAATTTCTTCCTTATCTTCATGGGAATAATGGCTTTCTGTTGTGTTTGCTTGTTTATTTAAATCCATCATTAGCATTTCAATACGTGCTTTCATAAAATCAGGTGTTAATACATCATATACAATGTGATTATTGTTTTCCCGATATACTTTTTTTCGATCTTTTTTCTTAGAAATGAGCGAATCTGTATCAATATCGTTAATAAAAAGTGTAAACAGCGGTACATTTAATGCTTTTGCAATTAATTCCAAAACATTTAAAGAAGGGTTAGCATGTCCTCTTTCAATTTGGCTAATTAACGACGTACTAATCCCTGCATAATCAGCGAATTCACGAATTGTCATATTATTTTTCTTACGATAACTTAATACTGTTTGTCCAAGCCTATCATGTACCATAGTAAAACTTCCTTTCGTCCATCATAATGCATGTTTCGTTGTCTTTGTGCTGACATACTAAACAAAGGCAAATAACCCTTCCCTATTATCTCCGGGACTTATATACTTACCTTTGTACATTATATCGCATTAAGTTTATTATAATAAACATTCTATCGGAGGGACAAACTTTGAAATCACCTATTCTTTCATATTGCATCTTATTTTTTGGTGTATTCGCCTTATCAACTTCAGCTATTTTTGTAAAATTGGCAGATGCTCCTGCGACAATCATTGCTTTTTACCGATTATTCTTTGCCACACTAATTCTGTTACCGTTATTACTATTTAATAAAAATAGTCGAAATGAGCTAAAAAATTTAACGAAAAAACAATGGGTATTCGGATTCATATCTGGGCTATTTTTAGCTGCACATTATGTACTATGGTTTGAATCATTACAATATACTTCTGTAGCAAGCTCTACAGTTATCGTAACGCTACAACCTTTATTCTCAATGATTGGTGGTTATTTTTTATTTAAGGAGAGATTTACGAAAGGAGCAGTTATTGGTTGCCTCATCGCTATTTCAGGTAGTATCATCATTGGCTGGCAAGATTTCCAAATTAGCGGAGAAGCTTTATATGGAGATATTTTAGCATTTATCGCTGCCGGTATCATTACTGCTTATTTTTTCATTAGCCAACACGTTCGTAAAGATTTAGCACTTATACCATATTCGGTAATTAGTTATGGAAGTAGTGCTGGCTTTCTTGGCATATTTGCTTTCACGCAACAAGAATCTTTCATCCATTACTCTACACAAACTTGGTTGTGCTTTATTGGATTAGCTTTCATTGCTACAATTTTAGGACAAACCATTTTTAATTGGTTATTAAAATGGATGAGTGCTACTGTAATTTCAATGAGTATTTTAGGAGAAACAATTGGAACTTGTATACTAGCGTACTTTATATTACATGAGACCATTTCTTTACAACAAGGACTAGGAATTACCGTTATTTTTATTGGTTTAGTATTATTTTTATTACAGCCAAGTTCTAATAAAAAAGCATGACAGTATACTGTCATGCTTTTAACTATTCATTATGTACAATTAAACCATCCGGTCTAAAACGACTCATCATAATTTCATTAATAAACTTTCCATGAGCTTTCAAATTCCCTATCTTTACTCCCTCTTCTACAAATCCAAATTTTTCATATAAAGCTTTTGCTTTTGGATTCGTTTCTAACACACCTAGTTCTACTCTCTCTAACATTAACCAATTATCAGCCAGATCAAGCATCTTCGTAAGAAGTGCTTTCCCAATTCCTTTATTATGATATTCACTGTCTACCCCAATGAATAAATCACCTGAATGAGATCTTCGGCCCTGGCTTTGTGTTAAACCTACAAACCCAACAACTTCTCTATCATATTCTGCAACAAATTCAAATTGATTTGGTGCTAAATTTCGAATTCTATTTTCCATAGCGTCTACACGCATGCTAGGTAAGAAAATCATATACGGTAAAACGTCATCTTGTATACATATACGATGAATTGCTCTAGCATCTTGTATTTCTACCGCTCTAACGTTAATCCCCATCTTTCTCTCCTCCATATAAATAACAATATATTTGTGGTGTATTCTAGAAACGATCATGAATGACCTTCTCATCCGTATTTCTTTGTGTCATTTTTACATAATTATTTCGATATAATACTTAACTTCCAAAAAGATTAACAACTATATGGATATGGTTAACTTTTCACCTTGTTATATAAATTAAGCAAATTTTCAATCGGAATGCCATTTAGTTTCATACCGACTATATCACAATTTTCTATTTCAATATTTTTCAGATTACTATCACTTATGGTACTACCTTCCAAATCACATTTATTGAATAAAATAGGTTCCTTCTCATCTCCGAGACTTGTATTTTTAAATTGTACTCCACCTAAAGTCACCAAATTAAATTTACTGCCAGAAAGATTTAAATCTGCATATGATGACCATCTAAAATTTATATTTCTAAACTTTGATTGACTTACATTACAATTACTCATATTCATATTCATTATATTGCTACCAACAAATGAACTGTTTTTTAAATTCACTTGATAATACTCTGTATTTGCTAAATTACAGTTTTCGTATTGACTATTTTTCATATCTTTATTTGTAACTACACTCTCTTTGTTTGAGCTTGTTTTTATTCTTTTCACGTAACAATACTCATCTTCCGACTCAAAAATCATTTGGTAACCCATCTTTTTATAAAAGTGATGATTATTAATTTGTCTACTAGATGTTTCGAGATCCCAAATCTTTATGTTTGGATATTCCTTTTCTATTAATTTCATAACATGTGATCCAATTCCTTTTCCTTGATAAACAGGATCTACAAAAATACGATCAATTCGACCGTACGACTTACCAGAAATCGTAACTATTATCCCTCCGATTATTTCTTTATCCGTTACAACTTTGAAAGAATCCAATTCTTCAATGGAATATTCCATCATTTCAACTGAAGAATATCCTGGCGGTTGAATGTTATAATCCATGACATCATCTTGGCCGTATAGCCATTGTTTTGCTTCTGCATCAAATGTTCTTTTCATTATTTCTGTTAATTTCTCAGCATCTAAAATTGTAGTTTTTTCTATAGATATCATTGTTGTTTTCCCCTTCATTATTACAAACCAATAATTTTTGTGAATGCCATAATTATCAATTCACTTTTGTTTTTAATGCTTTTCCCATTATTACATATGGAACATCATTTTTACTTGGATGAAATGGCTCCAATACATTTATCCAATCTAATCTTTCATATAACGAATGTGCTTTTTCATTGTTTATTTGTGTTGTTAAAACACTCGTTCTATTTGAAACCCCTTCTAGTAATTTATTATGTAATTTCGTTCCAAGACCTTTATTTTGATATTGTGGGTGAACTGCTAACTCTACAAATTCAAAACAATCTTGCAACCATTCGTCTACTTGCTCTAGATGTAACGCTTCTCTCATTAATTGATTATAGTACTGTCCCTCCATTGAGCGATAACCATAAGTAAAACCAACTACTTCATTTTCATCATTTATTGCTACTATACCTTTAAAACCTGTATATTCTATATGCCTATTCATTCGCTTGATCATTTCATTGAAATTTGTTTTCTCAAATACTTTACAATACAAATTTGCCATATTCCCAATTAGGACCTCATTTTTTTCAATGCTTACGAATTTCACTTTATTCCCCCCCTATTAAAACATTTATATCCTTATTTTTTCAAAACTAAGAAAATTAACACTAATCATTCTCTTTACTATTAAACTACAAATCACCCTACATTTTCCACAGTTACTTAGTATTAATGAATAATAAAAAGAGACCATGTAATATAAACATGTTCTCTTCTTTTATTCATTTTCAATTTTATCCCGCTATTTGCCGGGCAGTAAGACAGACCCCCACCTCAAAATTCAGCGAAAGCAAAGAAGTTAGGTGGGGGATCAATTGCCCGTAAAAGCCCGATTGGTGAGGACTGATTAAAGTTTCACTTTATATAATTAAAAATTAGATATTACTTAAGCCAATCGTTGCAAGTATTACTTAACTGCTGTAAATCTTCTATAAATTTACTCGCATCATATCCATCACAAACCGAATGATGTACTTGCAATGAAACTGGTAGCATAACCTTGTTTCCTTCGTTAAAATATTTCCCACAAGTTATAATTGGCAATAGAAAATTTTCATCATTATTAATATTAAGATTAAATCCAGTAAAACTAGTCCAAGGTATGCTAGAAATCGGAAATACATTAGGCGGAATATTTTCTTTTGTGAAAAGACCATGAACACTAGCATAGCATCTCATATCGTCTTCATAATTTTTATAGAAAGTGCGGAAATAACTTGAATAATCCGTCCATATACTTGAAAAAGACTTATCATCTTTATGAAAGATTGTATAACTCGGGATCATTTCCTCCCAATAGCCTAAAACTCCTTCATCGTTAAAACATGTTCGAAATTTTTTATGATTATTTACTATTCTAGAAATTAAATATATAAAAACGGGATAAAATTTTATTCCCTTTTGATATACTTCCTCTAATAACATCGTGATATCAACATTCACAGTCATACTAAATGTACATTTCAACTTTAAATAATGCTCAAAATACTGCTCTCTATTCCAATCTTCTCTATCAATTACATGAAACTTCATTCTAATAGCCTCCTAAAATTTTCTTTTTATTTTAGAAGGCTAATTCCCTTGCTTTCACCATAATTGTTCACTCCTAACAGTGTACATTTCACCCTAATTATTTATTTAATTATATAACATATGTAAGAATCAATTCACATATTTCTGGAAATCCATCCACATACTATAGATAAATCAAATGAAATTGGGAGGATACATACATGAATAACAAAAATATGAATAAAAAAGAAAATGTTACTGAAAACACTACATCTATTCAAAATAATAATACTGCAAACCTTACTATCGAAGAACAAGCAATGAACGGCTTATATGGAATGCCCGAAACAACAATTGAAGATGCTGATCACGCTGCAGCTGATGATTTGACTTCAAAAAATTAATTAACTAAATTGAAAAAAGCCAAGGAAAATATCCTTGGCTTTTTTAACTATGCATCCACCTTTTGTATTTCTTCACTCTTTCTTGAAAGTTTACCTGGCCAAAAAGCAAATCGGCCTAAAACTACTGTAATTGCGGGTACAAGTAACGGTCTTACGATAAACGTATCTAGTAATACGCCAATTGCAGTTACAATACCAAATTGAACTAATACTTGAATTGGAAGTGTACCTAACACTGCAAAAGTTCCTGCTAAAATTAAACCTGCCGATGTAATAACACTACCTGTTTGTATTACACCATTTTTTACTGCATCCAAGTGATTTTGTGTCTTTCTGTTTTTCCATATTTCTGAAACCATAAAGATATTATAATCTTCACCTAAAGCAACTAAAAATACGAATGCGTACAACGGTATCGCACCTTGAATGGCCGGCGCACCCATACCGTAATGAAGTAATATCCATCCTGCTCCTAACGCTGAGAAGAATGATAAAACGACAGTTACAATTAAATAAATCATCGCAACAACCGATCGTAAGTAGACAAGTAATAGTAAAGCGATAATGCTAATCATTACTGGAATAATTACTGATTCATCACGTTCCGTAATTTGCTTTGTATCATATAATGAAGCTGTTTCCCCACCAATCCATAATTGATCTTTAGCATTACTAATCCCAGCATCTTTTAATACTTTTTCTACACTACTTTTCAATTTAGGAATTTGATCTAACGCTTCAATTGAGTATGGATTTTCCGCTAAAGAAACTTCATACATTTGTATTTGCTTATTTTCTTTTCCCTCTTTTGGCTCTTTCACTGTATTTACGAAAGAAAATTTCTCTAGTTCTTGTTTAATAGGAAGCTCTTTTCCTTTCGTATCAACAACAACTTTTACTGGTGCTAGTTCACCAGCTGAGAAATGATCACTAATTAACGTAAACCCTTCACGAGAAGGCATATCCTTTGGAAACGACTCTAGTAAATCATATGTGTATTGAATACGTGGTACGAATGAAGCCAATCCGCCTAATACAAATACAGTTACCATAATTATTGTCCACGGTCTTCGTACTACAATATCTCCAAGTTTTTTACTAAAGGAGCCTTTTGATTTTTCAACTTTTACAGCTCTCTTTTTCTTTCTTGCAAACTCCTCATTCATTGAAGTTGTTCTCGGTATAAACGGGAAAAATGCAATCCTACCGAAAATTAATAATAGTGCTGGTAAAATTGTTAAAGCCGCGATTCCCATTATAAATACAGCAACACTAAATGGTACTGCAAATCGATGAAAGGCACCATAATGAGCAAGTAATAATGTTCCTAATCCAAGTACAACAGTTAACGCACTCATTATAATTGCACCGCCAGAAGCTTTAATCGCAAGTTGCAATGCTTTATATTTACTTTCTTCTTCTAACAAGTACTCTCTATATCTCGAAATTAAAAATAGACAATAGTCCGTTCCAGCGCCAAACAATAATACTGTCATAATTGATATC
This sequence comes from Bacillus cereus group sp. BfR-BA-01524, assembly GCF_022662595.1. Classification (NCBI taxonomy): domain Bacteria; kingdom Bacillati; phylum Bacillota; class Bacilli; order Caryophanales; family Bacillaceae; genus Bacillus; species Bacillus cereus group sp. BfR-BA-01524. The sequence continues at coordinate 22,948 of NZ_JAKUDW010000013.1, forward strand.
GCTTGGGCATCTACTTTAATCCATCCGTGATCAGCTAAAAAACCGAGTGTAGGACTAATAATACCGTATGCAAAGCCAACAACAAGTATAGGTAAAATTGCTAAAATTGGCGAACGGTAAAGCAAAATTAATAAGACCAAGACTAATAATACAGTAGCCACTAACAATTTCACATCTGCTTGACTAAATAAACTAACTGCATCCGTTTGAATACCTACAGGTCCTGATAATCGAACATGTAAACCAGATTCACTTATTTTTTGTTTAAATGGATCTTCATCCACCTTACTATTCACTATTTTTCTAAACTCTTCAAGATTTCCTTTTAATATATCTGTACCAGCAGATTTATTAAAGAATACCGGTGTAACAAATGATGTAGCATCTTTTGATGCACTTTTTGATAATACTTGCTCTGGGATTGTATCAAATGGTGGTAACGTTGATTGTTCTTTTAAAGGACTAGCTTTTAACTCTTTATAAACATCTTGTATGAGTTTATAATCCTGTAACTGTAATCCACCATCTCTATACCATACTACTAACAACGGATTCCCTGCATTATTCGGAAACTCTTTTTTCATAAGCGCTTCCGCTTGCTGTGACATAGCTGTTTCAGGTAAATTTTTCGGATTCGGTTCTTTCATACTGTTCACTTGTGGTAACGTAAATGAAAGTAATAATGTAATAAGAACCCACACCGATAAAGTGATCCATTGTGTATTTCTCCCTGCTACAAGCCTCCCTAACATATGTAACGGGTGCTTTTTCATAAAAACCCACCTTCCTTTTTTCCTCCATTATTAATTATATATACTGGTCGGTTAATTAATCAAGAATGATTGAAAATTATGTTATAATTATCTCAATCATAAATGTCAGGAGCGAATGTATTTGGAACAAAAACAACGTCCTCTCGGAAGGCCGCGTCAAAATAAAAATACAAAATCTACAAAAGCAACCATTTTAGAAGTGGCAACCCGCTTATTTCTTATGCAAAATTATCAAGTCGTTTCTATGGATGAGGTCGCAAAAGTTTGTGGTGTTACGAAAGCAACTGTCTACTATTACTATTCGACAAAAGCCGATTTATTTACCGCTACTATGATCGAAATGATGGTACGTATACGTGAGAATATGTCTCAAATACTCTCTACAAACAAAACGTTAGAAGAAAGATTATTAGACTTCGCTAAAGTTTACTTACACGCAACGATGGATATTGATATGAAAAATTTTATGAAAGATGCAAAACTGTCGTTATCTGAAGAACAATTGAAAGAATTAAAAAATGCTGAAGATAATATGTATGAAGTACTAGAAAAAGCACTCGATAATGCGATGCACATCGGAGAAATTCCGAAAGGAAACGCTAAATTTGCGGCTCATGCTTTCGTATCTTTATTATCAATTGGGAATTTTAAAGATGAAAATCATAATCCTATTCTTGCAAATATAGATGAATTAGCAGAAGAAATTGTTTCGTTTTATTGGAACGGTCTAGGTCATTCATATTAAATAGATTTCCTTTAATAAAAAAGCATGTTTGAATTTTTTCAAACATGCTTTTTTATCATTTAAGTGTTTTATTTATATATCAACAATTAGACTACACTTTAGCATCCATTATTAAAAAATTATTATCTTTACCTTTTACAAATTTTGAAGCTGAATCTTTATATTCCCCTTACTTAATCCCCCATGGTAACAAACTACAGATTCAATATCTAGATTTAAATACTTCTTCAAAGACTGTCGTGCTTCCATAATATTTATAGTTGTTGGGGCATGAATTCCTCCTAACATCCCATTCACACTATACATAGAGTCTCCTGCAATAAGAATTTTACTTTGTTTCAAATATAAACTAATATGACCCGGAGTATGCCCTGAAGTATGAAGAATTAGTATTCCACCGCAATACGGAAGTTCTTGCCCGTCAATCACAGTATCACTCACTTTTCCTTTTGGTCGGTTCTCTATATTTCCGTCCTTCAATAAAGGTAAATCCCCCTCGATATATGGCTTATCTAGTTCGTGCGCATAAACTTTAATATTACTTCGACAGCGCTGCAACAACTCTGGAAGACTACCTATATGATCAATATCCTGATGCGTCAAAATCACGACTTTTAACTTATCAAATGATACCCCAACCTTTTCCATCTCTACTTGTATATCTTCAATTTGCCCTGGGAAACCCGTATCTATTAATACTGCCATTTCATCATCCCATAAAAGAATTGGATGAATAACAAATTCTTGAAATTCAAGTTGTAACATTTCTATCCCTTTAGCAATCTCCATATAGCCATTCTCCTTTATGTTGAAGTTTGAAAATATGTACGAGTAAACTGAAAATATAAAGTGAAACTTTAATCTGTGGGGTTTTACTACCCGGCAAATAGCGGGATAAAGCACTTCTATCTTATAATATGTTTTGTCATCCCAATAGAGAATGCTTCAAACCCTATAGATTCATAGTAAGATTGCAATTTTTCTACACACATAAGTTGTGGAATAACCTTATTTTGTTCACAGTGCTGGATTAATCGTTCCACTATTTCTTTCCCAATACCAATGGACTGATATTTTGGCAATACACATACACCACAAATAACGCCTGTTATTACTCCATCGGATATAACACGCCCCATCCCAATTAATTGTTCCTCTTTAAATGCATATATTGCATACCAACTTTGTGTACACATTCGTTCTAACTCGTTAACCGTTAATTTAAGAGAATTCCATTCTAAAGATTCGTATAAGGATAATAATCCATTAAAATCTGTAGGATGTTCACTTGTGTAGCGTATACTATTTTCCATGTAAATACTCCCTATTCTCTGGCTTGTTTATATTTCATAAAATTCCCATTACACAAATCTGATCGATGTAAAAATAACTAGAACAAACTTCAATAAGAAAGATAGAATTCCTTCTCAACATAAAATAAAAAGAAGTTATCTCACTTAAGATAACTTCTTTTATATAAGACTCTCATTATATTATCAACCAAAAAATATACAACTGCATACGATTAGCACAAACAAAACTAATAAACCATTCGAGAAATAACCCATTGAAAACTACCCCTTTATTAAATTATGTAAAAGATTTTATCATAAAATGATTTACAACTTAATAACTGAAAAAGACATTGTATTCATTAGTTATATATGTTTAGTAATATTTTATATTCGGTTATATTCTCGTTCCCTAAAACCACTTCTCGCACCTTCATAATTCAGTCCACATAAATTCAAAAAAACAGTTATTAGTAAACGTTAATTTACTATAAATAGTAATTTCAATTGATTTATAGTGAATTTAGTAATAAAATAATAACTAAACTCATAAAGGAATCAAAAACAATGAACCAAAACGAATTATTAAACGAATACATGAATTTATTATTAAATATGTCAGGTACTTTTAAATTACTATCGGAGAAATCCTCAGAATTTACACATTTAGAACAACACGTAGTAGAGTATATCGCCCAGCAAAAGGTGCCTGTAAACTTAAAAATGATTGCTAGTTATTTAAACATCCCTAAACAACAATTAAGTGTAACAGTGCGTAACTTAGAACAAAACGGATACATCATAAAAAAGCAAGATATGGTAGACAAAAGAGCTATATTAATCTCTCTGACAGAAAAAGCTGAAAAAGTACATTATGAGAGATGGAAACAAATATATAATAATTTCACAGTAAACCTCGAAAAGTTATCTGAAGAAGATAGGCGGGATTTAACTTATGGACTATATAAAACAAATACAATGCTCTCAAAAATGTTAAATAACGACTAAATATATTGTTTATTATTAAACGGAGGATGTTTCATGGTTAAAGAATTAGATTTGCAATCTGTACAAGGTACAATGCTTATTCCACTATGGGGAAGAGCATATGGCAGTGAGAAAAATAAGGATATTTTAGATGATATAGAAGCTATTCGAATTATTAAAGAATGTGATTTTGACTTCTCAACAATAGCAAATACATTTGGCGAATACGGATGTATCACATACATTACACGTGCACGAAAAATTGACGATACGATAAAACAATTTATAATAAAACACCCGAATGCTACTATTGTCAACATCGGTTCCGGACTTGACACTACTTTTTCAAGAATCGATAACGGTACAATACATTGGTACAACCTTGATTTGCCTGATGCAATCTCTTTTCGCAAAACTTTAATTGAAGATACCCCTAGAAACATTAGCATTGCTAAATCATTTTTTGATACTTCTTGGTTTGACGATATAAAATATAATCCAAACGACGGAATTCTTTTTATATCAGCAGGTGTGTTTTATTACTTTAAAGAAGAAGATTTAAAAAAGATCATAGTCGCTATGTCAAAACGTTTCCCTGGAGGAGAATTATATTTTGACGCTGAATCAAAGTTCGCACTGAATCTTTCGAATGCTACTGTAAAGAAATCCGGTAATAACGGTGCTATGATGTATTTTTACGTAAACAATCCAAAATCAATAGAAAAATGGTCCTCTACAATAAAAGTATTAAGCTGCTCCCCTTTTTTTAAAGATATAGCTACAAATAAAGATTGGGATGGTAGTACGCGTATAATGATGAGAATTGTAAACTTAATAAAAATGTTGAAGTTTGTTCATTTACGGTTCAAAAAATAATAAATAAAGAAGAGCTCAATACATTTATACTTAGGTCATAAATGTTAATCTTAATAAAATCAAAGGCAGAAACATAATTGATATGTTCCTGCCTTTTTATTATGAGGTACCGCTACATAGGCATCTGGCTAAGATTTTGAATTACTTCAAAATCAAAAATTTAATCTCACAAGGAATCTCCCTTTTCATTCTATAAACCTATTCGTTTTTACACACCTCTATCCTTGTGCGATTCTAGAATTCTCTTTTGTTATTGGATAGCCGAAAAATTTTATAAAGTGAAACTTTAATCAGTAGGGGTTTTGTTCATCCCCCACTGATTATCAGCCCTCACCAATCGGGTTTTTACGGGCAGCCCGCTCCCCACCTAACTTCTTTGCTTTCGCTGAATTTTCAGGTGGGGGTCTTACTGCCCGTTAATGCGGGATAAAATCTTGCATGCGCTTTACGTGGGAGCTAAAATGTTGAATCTCATCGATTTTCAAATCATGTACACCATCTTGCAACATATATTGAATCACTTACTACTATTTAAATGTATATGTTCTGACCATTAACAGCTTTTACCTTTAAATTCTTTAAACCCTATCCTTTCTTATATGAATAGCTTTCTTATTCGAAAATAGATTTTTAAAAATCCCTACTCCCACAATTAATAAGCCTATACCAACTAATTTATTTATTTGTAATGGCATGCTCTCCATTCCAAATAATCCGAATGTATCAATGCATAATGCAACGACCAATTGAGTAATAAGACTAATTAGCACCGTATACGCTGGACCTAAACTCTTTATTGCACCCAATATACAAATAATTAATCCAATGCCAAACAGTCCACTTACATAAAACAAATAATTTGTAGTATACACTTTAATGTTAATACTGTTTTCTGTAATGATATAAAATAGAATAGAACTAATGAGACCTATTCCAAGGACACATGTAGTCGTTAACCACTGTCCTACATTTTCATTTACTTTTGCATTAAAAACAGATTGTAAGCTAATTAATATTCCTGCTAATATAGCTAAACTAAATCCAATCAAAATCTTCCTCTCCCTTTCATTGCTCATATATATTATCTTTAGCGACTTCCTTCATTCTAGAAAAATCTTTAATGACAATAACTCCATTACTTTTTTTAATTAATTTTTCATTATAAAATCTTTGTAATACCCGAATTACGTGCCTATAACTTACCCCTATAAAGTCTGCAATACTTGTTACCGAAGTCGTATCCAAATCACCTTTGTACATATTCCCGTTACTATCTGTTGAAATTGAAAGTAAATAACTAGCTACACGTACTTCTACAGGATAAAGTAAATTAAGAGCAGTAAAACGAGTCGATATTTTTAACGTGTTCGCAATGTTTTCAAGTAAGAACTTCATAAATATAGGATCATGTAATAACTTGTTTCTAATAACCGTATTAGAAATGGAAATTGCTACAACATCTGAACAAGCTTCAACGACATTATGTGCTTTGCTATTTTGAATTAATTCAATATCACCAACAATTGCGAGTGGATTGATAAAGCGAAGGATTAGTTTCTTCCCTTCAGGTGTAATCGTGTAAACTTTTACTTTACCTTTAACAACAAAATATAAACGATTCATTTCGTCATCTATATTGCAAATAAGCTCGCCTTTTTCAAAGTGATTTAATTGAAAATAAGATGTATCTATTTCTGAAAAAATCTCAAGCGTTTTATTGATTTTCAAATAATGCGTAATTAAACCTGATCTATCCTCCATATGCATTTCTCCTTTCATTTACATATTAAATACAACAATACCTATAATCATTACTATTGTTCCCACAATATGATATCTCTCCATCTGTATCTTTTTTATATGAAACAGTCCTTTCATTTCAATAACTGTTGCCGTTAACAATTGAGCAACCATTAGTGTGCCAGCTGTCAATGTAACTCCTAGTGAATATATCGACATAGTTTCTGCACAAATAATGAATCCACCAAATGCACCCGCTACTAAATATACTTTTTTTACACTCTTTAAATCTGTTACTTTCTCTTCTTTCTTTAACAAAAATACAGTTGTTGCAATAATGAATCCAATTAAATGGGTTATAATACTCGTCGACCATATACCGATATGTGAACTAAGTTTCGCATTAAAGGTTCCTTGAAGCGTTATAAATATCCCCGCAAAAACAGCAAATAGAATACCTTTCAAAAAATCATCTCCTCATCCTTTATTTCTGACTTAATTAAAAACCATCATCCTATAATGGCAAAAGGACAAATGTCACATCACTATGAAAATAACTTGGAATGAAAAAAAAACACACCTCAAAAATGCGAGATGTATTTATTCTTATTATTTATATATAATGTTTTATTAATTAGATTACGCTACATTAAAAGATTTCTTTTTCATAACAAACTTTGCAAATAAGAAACGTACAAGCGGTCCCATAATAATTAATTGTAATGGATATGCCATTATGAAATTTTTAATAAAAATCGAAAAATAAATTGAAACAAATGAATCTCCTTGTAGTCCACCATGTAAATACATCATAGCCATACCGAAAAATGACATAAAGAACACCATTCCGATTACCATAGCCGTTGCCATCGCAATGATAATATTTGTTTTCTTAGATTTATCAAACGGTAACATCAATACAATTTTTTTCGCACAAGGTCCAACGATACATATTTCAATTAATAGCGCAATAATAAAGCAAATTAATAGTTCTAATGCAATCTCTTTAATATAAATTGGTCCTCCTGTTTCATTCATTAGTAAATTGTAAAACGTCATTACGATAACCATTCCAAGGCACATCATCATGCCAAATTGGAGGTTTTCCTTTCTTGTTGTTGGCAAATTTCATCATCCTTTCTCTTTGAGTCTTTGTCATTATATCGACATTGGAAACCCCTTCGTAAGTGAACATTTTGTGAACAAATTTAAAACGTTTTCATATATTTTCTTTACTTTCAACTCAAATTCTCACTTTTACTTATAAAGGTTTTATATATTTCAATGTTGAATTACTAAATTTAACATTGCATTACATTATTACTAGGAGGATAACCATGAATGAAGCAGAATTTTACGCATATCACATCGTAACAAGGAAAAAAATGCATATCGGACAAATGATTCCTTTTAACAAAAATCAACAAAATACTCTATATCACTTCTTTTTTGAAAGAGAACAATTAAATGCTAATGGTGAAGATGGCATACAAATTTTAAATAATCACTATAAAAATGACGAATTACATATAAATAATGAAAATGCTACAGTAGTTATGAGTTATATGGATCAAACAATTAGAGCAGTTAGAGAAACAATTGTAGAAATGGTTAGACTACAAGAATTCCCTGAATACCCTTTTATACGCTTCAAAAAGCTACGAAGATGCTTTAAAATGGAAAGCATTATTTGATTCTTACAATCGAGAAGTTTTACAGATTGTTAAACTACGAGTAATCGGAAGTTCTTTTGAAGGTGACGGTAATCTTTTACCGAAAGAAGATGGTATTCCTTTTTCTCAAAAAATCCAACAAGCTAGAGAGTATTGGAAAGGAAATATTAGAAATGAGCTTCCTGAGCTACTGATTAATGGAGAAATTGAAGTGGTGGAAATTATTGATGACTTTTCCTCAATTCATATTTAATTTCTAACTAAATTATATAGGATGGAGATTACAATGAAGAAAAAAGTATACTTCAATCATGATGGCGGCGTAGATGATTTAATTTCATTATTTTTATTACTTCAAATGGAAAACGTTGAACTTACCGGTGTATCTGTTATCCCAGCAGACTGCTATTTAGAACCTGCAATGTCTGCAAGTCGTAAAATTATTGATCGCTTCGGCGAAGGTAATATTGCAGTAGCCGCTTCAAACTCTCGTGGGCAAAATCCGTTTCCGAAAGACTGGCGGATGCATGCATTTTATGTAGATGCTTTACCAATTTTAAATGAGGCTGGAAAAGTTGTAACACCTGTAGCAGCAAAGCCTGCACATCACCATTTAATAGAAACGCTTCTACAAACGGAAGGAAAAACAACTTTATTATTTACCGGGCCCCTAACTGACCTTGCTCGTGCATTATATGAAGCTCCCATAATTGAAGATAAAATTGAACGTCTCGTTTGGATGGGTGGTACATTTCTTACAGCAGGCAATGTACATGAACCAGAGCATGATGGAACAGCTGAGTGGAATTCGTTTTGGGACCCTGAAGCAGTAGCTCGTGTATGGGATGCAAAAATTAAAATCGACTTAGTGACACTAGAAAGTACAAACCAAGTTCCGTTAACTATAGACATACGTGAACAGTGGGCAAAAGAGAGAAAGTATATTGGTGTTGATTTCCTTGGTCAATGTTATGCAATGGTCCCCCCTCTCGTTCACTTCTCAACGAACTCTACCTACTATTTATGGGATGTACTAACTACCGCGCTTGTCGGAAACACTAGCCTTGCAAAAACTGAAACGATTAATAGTATTGTTCATACATATGGACCTAGCCAGGGGCGTACAGAGGAAACTGCTGATGGACGACCTGTAAATGTCGTTTATGATGTAAAACGTGATGTATTCTTTGAATATATTACTGAATTAGCAAAGAAAGCTTCTACTTGAACCACTATCTATACGAAAAATAAATAGAATAAAATCACTTCAGACGATGAACCCCTATATTTAGAATTTGGTTGAAACTACATATTTAACTATTGAAAAGAGTATTGAATTAAATTTCAATACTCTTTTTGTGCAATTTAATTATATTGGATTAATGTAGTGTCTTATTGATTATTCATTTCATAACCATTGACAAAATAAGTTATTGTTTCTAACTCATCTTCATTTAATTCTCTATCTAGTTCTTGTTTATACGCTGCCTTTATCTTCTCTTCATCACCTTTATGAGCTTCTGTATAAGTTCCTACTGTTTTTAACATACGAATCTCTTGTAAAAACTCCTCTCGATTCATCGCTTCTCCATGAGAGAGAATATATGTCTCAGCATCAAATTTCTCTAATTCATCTATCAATTTAAACGTTCTTTTCGTCGTATAGTTCCACTTCGAAGAAAAAATATCTGCATATATACAGTCTCCTAAAAATAATATCTTTTCTTCTTTCACGTAAATAACAACTGAATCATGTGCATGATCTCCACCCACATGTTTTAACACGCATGTCACTTCACCAAGGTCTAATTCAATTTGATCCTGGAACGTGAAAGTTGGAGGAATGATTTTAATATTTCTCGCTTTTTCTTCAAACTCTTTTTTGATGCAATCCGCACAAAATGCAATTTCAGTACCCTCTTTTACGCGTGCGTCCAAAGCTTCATCTGTCCATTCATAAGAAACAAGTGTACTCATCTCTTTTTTCGTTTCAGAATGTGCCATAGACAATGCATCTTGTAGTACAGGCAATCCAAAAATATGATCCCAATGCCAATGGGTTAGTGCTACGAAATCTGGATTCGATACATTTTGTTCTTTTAACATTTCTAAAAATAATTGTGCATGTTCTTCTGAATTCCCTGCATCGATCATTAAAGTTTTTTCTTTTCCAACAACCATTCCTAAGATAGGTCTATCTGTTTCAGAAACAGGTGTCATATACCAAAATGAGTTTCCTATTTTTTTAATTTGTTGCATAACCAATTCCCCTTTTCATTTTCTCACTTAAATTTAATATATAAATTATAACGAATCACTACTTTTTTCTCTATAATCAAACACAATTACTTGGACTAATCTAACTTTCCTTTTCGTAAGCTAAAAATAAGGGAATAGAATCGGAGTGTGATACTATGGAACGTTTATGGATCCCAATGATTGTAACATTTTTTTCGTTCGGTGGATTACTATTAGGAGGTGCTGTTGGAGTAGCAACACGCCAACTCATTGAAGAAAAAATGCATCGTTTATATGCATTATGTGGCGGTATTTTGCTTGGGCTTTTATCCCTTGAAATTATTCCTGAAACATTTTCAAGCTACGAAATGATTGGGCCTATACTTGGTATAGCCATCGGTATTTTAGTTATGAGCTTATTAGATAACTATTGTCATCATCCAATGATACATAAAAAAGATCAACAAGCATGGCAAACTTTCCTTTTTCTCTCTTTCGCTATATTTATTCATAATTTGCCGAGTGGATTTGCATTAGGTACAGCTTTTATAAATCATAATGATTCTGCCATTCCTTTCTTACTTGCAATTGTAATTCACCATATTCCAGAAGGCTTAGCATTAATTATCCCCTTTCTCTTTACAAAGCATAAATATATTTCCTTTTTATTAACGACTTTATTACTTTCTCTTATTCTTGGTACTGGCACAGTTTTTGGCATTTTGATGGAAGGAAAAGCTCTTCACCTGCAAGGCCTCATTATGGGAAGTGCTATTGGTTCACTTGGATATGTCACAATTCATGAAATGCTTTGGAAAGCTAAGAAACAGCTCTCTTTCCTTACATTTCTAATGTGGGCAACTAGTGGTTTTTTACTAATAACATTGTTCACTTTATTCGCTGGTCATCATTAAAGTTGCTAAAGTGAAAATTTTGTGCCTCCCAAACTGATTCTTAGATCACAAATAACCAGATAAATTTTCTTATTTGTATATTTTTCCTTTTTATCCAAAACATAATGTTATCTACCTATTATAAGGAGGAACAATTATGTTTGGAAAAACAGCCGGTGAAGCATTAGTTGATTTATTAATTGACTGGGGAGTAGAACATATATACGGTATGCCTGGTGATTCCATCAATTCTATTATTGAAGCATTAAGAAAAAAACAAGATAAAATTAAATTCATTCAAGTTCGCCATGAAGAGGCTGGTGCATTAGCAGCAGCTGCCTATGCTAAGTTAACAGGAAAACTCGGCGTTTGCATGGCAATCGCAGGACCTGGAGCTATTCATTTATTAAACGGTTTATATGATGCGAAACTCGATAAAGCTCCTGTACTAGCAATTTCAGGTCAAGTAGAAACCGATTTACTCGGAACGGATTTTTTCCAAGAAGTAAACTTGGAAAGAATGTTCGATGATGTCGCGGTTTATAACCAGCGCATTATGTCAGCAGAACAACTACCTGCTGTCGTAAATCAAGCGATTCGAATGGCTTATACGAAAAAAGGTGTATCCGTTCTTACGATTCCTGATGATGTTCCAAAATTCGAAGTGAAAAGTGGTGCTCGTGTTACAAATACTTCCTTTACATTACCTGAGTTATTTCCGCAAGAAGAAGATTTAGATGCAGCGAAACTTGCAATAAATGAAGCGACAAAACCTGTTATTTTAGCTGGAAAAGGAGCAAAACATGCAAGAGAATCTTTACTTGCATTGGCAGAACATATTGGTGCTCCAATCGTACTTACATTACCAGCTAAAGGCGTTATTCCTGATGAACATCCTCTTTGTATTGGTGGATTAGGATTAATCGGAACGAAACCTTCTTATGAAGCAATGAAACATGCGGATACTTTAATTATGGTTGGTACTTCTTATCCGTTCACTGGTTTCTTACCTGAAAAAGCTAAAACAATCCATATCGATACAGATCCTGCCCAAATCGGGAAACGTTATGCAACAGATATTGGCTTAGCTGGTGATGCTGATAAAACATTGCGATGGTTAATTGAAAATGTTGAAAAACACACAGACCATTCCTTCTTAGAACATCATCAAGAAATGATGAAAAAGTGGGAAGAAAAATTACACGATCAAGAAGAAGACTCTTCTATTCCAATTAAACCACAACGCGTTATGCACGCTCTGCAGCAAGTAGCACATGATGACGCAATTCTATCAGTCGATGTCGGAAATGTAACAGTATGGACCGCAAGACACTTCCGTATGACAAACCAGCAATTTGTCATTTCAAGCTGGCTCGCAACACTTGGTTGCGGTTTACCTGGTGCCCTTGCTGGAAAAATTGCATTCCCGGATAAACAAGTATTTGCAGTTTGTGGTGATGGCGGATTTGGAATGACGATGAATGATTTCGTAACAGCTGTAAAATATAAACTACCAATCGTTGTCGTCGTATTAAATAATAATAAAATCGCGATGATTAAATTCGAGCAAGAAGTTATGGGTAATATCGAATTCGAAACAGACTTAACGAACCCTGATTTTGCAAAATATGCAGAGGCGTGTGGAGGTATTGGATACCGTGTTGAGAATTTAGATGAACTACTTCCCGCTTTCGAAAATGCAGTAAAACAAAATAAACCGTGTATTATTGATGTAGTTGTAGATGCTAACGAAGCACCAATGCCAGCAAAAATCACATTTGGTCAAGCCGCTGGTTATACGAAGCATATGATAAAAGAATTATTTGAAGAAGGTAAGATTGATTTACCTCCACTATAAACGAAAAAAGATAGCTGAAAACGATTTGTCTTCAGCTATCTTTCTTTACTTTTGTATCTCCCTATAAAAAGAAAAGTCATTCATAGTTGGTTGTACTTGTTTCTCTACTTGTAATTCTTTATTCTCCCTCTCTGTCCTTCTCACATTTCCTAACTTAATCGCATCTTGCATACTATTACTAATTAAGTTTCCAGCTAAAATTGTCATACTATAAAAAGCAATCGGTATAAGTACAATCCATGTATGAGTAGTTAAGTGGCGGAAGTTTTGACCAATTAGGCCGGTCCATTCTTTTGTTACACTATCTGGATCCATTCCACTGAAGGTTATTGTTCCACCAAAAAATAATTGCAACAAACCAAGGTGTAAAAGAAGTAATAAAGTACTCACAAATTGTTGTGCTACTAATAAAAGAAATGATGGCAACATATGAGGCCATATATGGCGCTTCAACCTCTGCCACTTACTCCCGCCAAGCACAGTGGCTGCCAACATAAATTCTTCTTTCTTAATACGTTTAACTTCTTGCGCTACATACAACATAACTGTTGGTACAGCAAGACATGTAAGAACTATAATTTGAAATGTCACCCGCAAATACAACGGCACAACTTCCGCTCCACTATCAAACGTTAAAACTTCATTTAACATAAAATAAGAAATCATAACCATCGGTACAATACTAAAAGGATCAAAAAAGGATGAGATAACCGGAAAAGATCGCTTACCATACATACCAAGAAGTAACCCAATCCCTCCTCCAACTATAACTCGTAAAGTTGCTATAATTATACTCGCTCCAACTGTCCATTTCGCGCCTTCTATTATTAATTGGACAAGGTCACGGCCTTTCGTATCACTTCCGAACCAAAATTTACTTGATGGCGAAAATGGCGCAGCCTCTAGTTCTCCTTTTTCGTTATACATCATCGTAAGTTCACGAATATTCCCATCGAAAAATAACGTATATCCAATACTAATAATCATTAGTACACTCAGAAAAGTAACACCTATCCAAAATCTCACATCTCTTTTTACAACTTGCCACATGTTACACACGCTCCCTTATAACATTTTGTAAAAGCGTATGTAATATACGAAATAGTATAAAAAGTGGAACGTATAATATAACTAGACTCACTGTAAATATTTCTAATTTAGAATTTTCTTTTACAAAAACAAACATTCCATATGTATTGAAAATCCATTCGATAATATATAAATTGGATAGCATAAATAAAATGTTTGTTTTCGCATAGTAGATTGTTGTCAATAAAACATTCCTTGAAACGTGATGTGTTAAAATATGCTGCAAACTTAGTCCTTTACTCTTCGCAAATATACTATAATCTTTCTCCATTTCTTCTTTAAAACGTAATAACAATAGTTTAATAAATAATAACGTTGTTGGTATTGTAAGACATATAATCGGTAACAATCGTACTCTCTCTTCTCCTAATCCAGCAAGTTTTATTGGCATAAAACCTGTTTTTTGAAAAACAATTACGACAAGAAGTTGTGATAATAAAATAAGTAATATATCCGGTATACTCTCTAGCGTAAGAAAAACTCCATTCCACATTTTTTGCTTCATATGAGAACGCTGCAATACCCAAACAACAAGTACATACGCTATAAGCAAAGATAGTAAAAAAGCTGATAGAAATACAAGCATAGTTTCACTATAATGAATCCATATTTGTGGAAATAATTTCCTCGAGTCTCGAAATCCAAATGTAATTTCCCATGGTCGGAGTAACTTTCCCCCAATAAACACAATCGTGTTCCAAAAACCGATTAAATCAATTTGCAATCCCTTAAATAATCGAGGGAGCGCACCTAAACAGATTATACATAGAATTGCAGCTAATAATTGTAAACAAGTAATCCAACACCACTTGGCAGTTCGCATGAACATAACTATTACCCCTTACCATTCGATAGAATATCTAGAAACAAAAAGAGCTAAATATGTCACATCTCTTTAGCTACAACATGTACTCGCTTTTGCCCACTAGGTAAAATAGCTTGGTATAGACACGTAACAAAAAATAATAAACCAAATAAAATAATATACAAAGTATCCGCCTCAATCCATTTCGGGAATAACATAGCTATCGCTCCAAGAGATAACAATTGAAACCCTGTCGTTAATGGACTTAGCAAACTTTGAACACGCCCCATAAACGATTCTTCTACGATTTCATACATCCATCCTGATATTGCAACATTAATAAACGGTAAAAAGAATGTCGCTAAAGCGATACATACATAAAAAGACCATACGTAATTTACAAAGTAACACATACCAAAGAAGACTCCTGAGCCTGCCATACCAAAAACTATAATAGATTTTGGCGCATATTTCTTACCTATACTCGTTGCTACTATGCTTCCAATTAGTAATGAAATCCCTCCAACTACACCGCCCACCATTGCTAAACTTTCATACGTTTCTGGAGCTAGTTTGTATTTTAATATGTAAGTAGTGGATACACTTAAAACACCATTTAATAAACCAAATACGATAAATCCTAAAAGTAATTTTTTTAAAGTTTCATTTTGGTATATATACCTAATCCCTTCTTTAAACTCTGTTATTAACATCTTCAAATTAACTTCTTTCCATTTTGTTCTACCATTTGGTAAACGAACTTTTTCTGGAATGGAGATTGTTTGAATCAAAATACCACTCATAATAAAAGTGAGCGTATTTACTAAAATGCTCCCGTAAATTCCAAAAGTCCAGTACACCATCGTTGCAATTCCTACACCAAACAAAGCATACAAACTATTTACCATTTGATTAATACCCGCTGCTGCACCGTATTGGTCTGATTCAACTACTCCCTGTATCATCGATTGTTCTGCTGGAGAGAAAAATTGTATACACGCATTTTCCAAAAATAAAAATATAAAGACAAGTATAATCATCCCGTAATAAAGCGAAATTAGGATTCCAATATTACAGAGCGAGCAACATATGTTACTTACTGTACATATACGTTGTCTATCAAATCGATCCACTACTGTCCCTACCAATAGAAAAAAGATTAATGCAGGTAATGCAATCATAATTTGTGTCATCGTTGCGTAAACTGGTTGTTTTCCGTATTGATCTAGCAAATAAAACATTAAAGAAATTCCAGCAATCATAGAACCGAGTCGCTCTAAAATATTTGCTAGAAAAAAACGTGCATACACTTTGTTGCGAAATAACTGTAGCATTTCTTTCATACTTCGTATCCTTTCTCTCGACAAAATAGTATTATTTCAGTCATTTATTGGAAGTTACATTATCTTTTTCGACCATTATCCAATCTTTTCCTTCTTTATAAAAAACATAAAAAAAGAGCCCTTATTCTCAACATAAGGACTCTTTTCATAAACTATTTAGCTACCTCTTCTTTCGGCATTACCATACCTTTATAAAGTTGAACAGTTATCCAGTAATAAATGAAATAAATGACTAAGAAAATTCCTATTGGCACCCACACTTTCACAAACGGGTCAACTAATATAAAGCTAAATAAGTTAAGCCCTACTAAAACGTGAGAAATGCCAATGATCGCTGGGAAGATAAATAAATATGAAATTTCTTTATATATACTTTTCGTTAACATACTACGTCTCACACCAATTTTTCGTAACATTTCATAACGGCGTACGTCGCGAGAAGCACCTGTTAATATTTTGAACATAAGGGAACTTGCCATCATTGCTAAAAAGGCAATTCCGAGGAAAAATCCCATAAACATTGTTCCGCTCATGAAGCTGTTCATAAACTGATAAATTGTCATTTTCGTAAATAAGTCTACCTTTTCACCTGTTGCTTTTTCAATTTGTGCTTTTTGTCTCTTGTCTATTTCGATCAATAACGGTTTATATTTTTTCATATCATCTACTTTTGCTAATGTTACAGTGTGTTCTGTTCCTTGAATTCCTTTATAATGCTCTTCGTCTGCAATTCTTACTGGTTTTCCGCTAAATTGATTATGCGTAATTTGTATCTCTCTTACAACTGCGTCTTCCCAATCCTTTGGCATACGAGGGAATTTTGCTAATTCAGGAGCCTCTAAAGCAGAATATACAGGTTCAGTTAAAGGATCAGTCACACGTTTACGAACAGGCTCTTTTAACGTTTTTGTATCAAAATGGTCTGAAACAAGTGGTGGTTTCGCAGTTAAGTCGTTACGTAAATAATAAACCGCTTCTCCATCTACTTTATAGTTGTACTTGCTTTCTTCAACAATTTCCATTTCTTTTAAGGCAGCTTTGTCTTGATCATTCGGATCATGAATTACAACATCATATACACGAGAAAAGTCTGTCATAATACCTACATTTTTTTGGAAAGCCATACCTGCCGTCATCGCACCTGCGCCTAGTGCAATTAACATTGCTACAGTACCTAATACTCTCGATAAACTATTTACTCGAAAGCGTAGCTGTGCATATGTAAAACTATTTAGACCAGTTTCATTTCGTTTTTTATTCCCCTTAATTTTCATCACAAAAAATGGGAGTAATGAACTAAAGATAAAATATGTTCCAAGTGTTGTAACGATGGTTGCTATAATAAAACCTAATTCAGCATATATTTTTACATTGATCATAAAATAGTACCCTGTACTTACTAGTAATACACCAAGTACTGTCATTATAATAATGCGAGTTTTACTTTTCTTCACTTCATCTAGTGTTTCATCTTCACGAATTAACTCTAGTTCAGTTTTACGTAACAATCGGACACTGTTCATTAAGCCAGTAATGAAAAATAGTATTAAGAAGAAAATAGCTGTAACTAAAATTGCTGGTGTGTATACAGATGCGTAACTACCTTTTGCTGAAATTTCCATTCCATTCATTAAAAAATTCCCTGCTACACTTGCAAGTAACATCCCTACTAAAATACCGATAATAATACTAACAATACCCATACCGAATGTTTCAATAAATAATAACTGTGCTACTTTTTTCTTTTTCGCACCAAGCATCATGTACATACCGAGTTCTTTTCTTCTTAACGTGAGCAAGAAAGAGTTGGCATATATAATATAAAATACAGTAATGAAAGATAATAGTATTGCACCTACCCAAAAGACGAGTCTAATACTACTAATTAGACTATTATCTTTCGTAAATTCACTATTCATCGCCATTGTTTGGAACATGTAGAAAATACTAATACTAATAACGAGACCAATAAGTAAAACCATATAATCTTTTAACATCTTTTTCATACTATGACGTGATAATTTAAATAACATAGTTTCGCCCCCTACTTAGACTCAGCAGCTGAGCCCATATGAGCGAGCACACCTAAAATGTCTTGATAGAAATTCTCTCTAGTGCCTTGACGATTTAATTCTTTATAAAGAAGACCATCTTGAATAAATAAAATACGCTCACAATAACTTGCACTAAATGCATCGTGTGTAACCATTAAAATACTTACATTATGATTTTCATGTAAATCTTGCATCGCTTCTAATAAACTTTTTGCATTTTTACTATCAAGCGCTCCTGTCGGTTCATCTGCTAATACAATTGCTGGATTATGTACTAAAGCTCTTGCCGCCGCTGTTCTTTGCTTTTGTCCTCCAGAAACCGCCGTCGGATATTTTGTTAAAATTTCAGTGATGCCTAATTTTTTTGCAACGTCATTTACCTTTCCGGTAATCTCACTTGACGGTACGCCTTGCAAAGAAAGTGGTAAAGCGATATTTTCATAAATTGATAAATTTTCTAGTAAGTTAAAATCTTGAAAGATAAAACCTAATTTTTGAGATCGAAAATCTGATAATGCATTACCTTTCATAGAAGTAATATTTGTTCCAGCTATCGTCACACTACCACCTGTCGCCTGGTCAAGTGTACTTATCACATTAAGTAATGTCGTTTTTCCAGATCCAGAAGGCCCCATGATCCCGACAAATTCTCCTTCTTTAATACTTAACGATACGCCTCTTAATGCTTTTGACTGATTCTCATTTCTTTTCCCATACGTTTTTTCTACACTTTCTACAGTAACTACATTTGTTGACATCTCTTTCACTCCATCCCTTTTGTATAAAATCAATTTCTCACATATTTCTTATTATTTTGTCATGTAAATTCTTAAGAATTTTTTAATTATTCATTCAATAAGGTTTACACCCGTAACATGAACCTATTTCCTACTTCATATTCTCATTTTTCTACAACTCGTTCCCTCGATTTCGCTTACATTTACCTTACATTTTTGTAAGATAAAAAAGAAAACACACTAATTTCTAATAGTGTGTTTTCTTTACAATCAATATTTTCTATTCTTTATTTCTTCTTCAATACTTGCCACAAATACATCTAGCGCAACAACTTCTGACTTCTCTTCCCCATATTTACGTACATTTACAGCTCCATTTTCCATTTCCTTATCCCCAATAACAAGAACATACGGTACTTTTTGCATTTGTGCTTCTCTTATTTTATATCCTAATTTTTCATCTCGTGCATCCTGTTCAACACGAACTCCAACTTTTGCTAATTTATGTGCAATCTCATTGGCATATTGTTCATGTACTGCATTTGAAACTGGAATTACTTTCACTTGAACTGGTGCCACCCATGCCGGGAACGCACCTCCAAAGTGCTCAATTAATATTGCTAAGAAGCGATCTAATGACCCTAAAACTGCCCTGTGAATAACAACTGGTCTTTTCTTATCATTATTTTCATCTATATAATTTAAATCAAATTTCTCTGGCATTTGGAAATCAAGCTGGATTGTTCCGCACTGGTGACTTCTATTTAAAGCATCTTTAATATGAAAATCAATTTTCGGCCCGTAAAATGCACCGTCACCTTCATTTAGTCTATATTTATAATTTAGCGATTGTAATACATTTTCTAATGCTGCTTCTGCTTGCTCCCATAATTTATCGTCACCCATTGAATCTTCTGGACGAGTAGAAAGCTCTACTTCATATTCGAATCCAAAAGTTTTATATACGTAATCAATTTGCGCCATTACGGATTTGATTTCATCTTCAATTTGTTTTGGAGTTACAAATAAATGTGCATCATCTTGGCAGAAAGTACGTACTCTTAATAATCCGTTTAACGCACCACTAAATTCATGGCGATGTACTTGACCAAATTCACACATACGAATTGGTAATTCGCGATAAGAATGCAATTTATTTTTAAACATAAGCATGTGCCCTGGGCAGTTCATCGGTTTTAATGCAAAACTTTTATTATCCACTTCTGAGAAATACATATTATCTTTATAATGTCCCCAGTGCCCTGATCTCTCCCATACTTCTTGGTTCATCATGAACGGAGTGCGTACTTCTTGATAATTGTACTCTTTTTGAATTTCTCTTAAAAATGCTTCCAATTCGTTACGAATAATTTGTCCTTTCGGTAAATAAAACGGCATTCCCGGAGCCTCTTCAGAAAACATAAATAACTCAAGCTCATTGCCTAACTTACGATGATTTCTTTTTGCTGCTTCTTCAACGAAATGTAAATACTCTTCTAATTCTTTTTGGGAAGAGAATGCAACACCATATATACGCTGAAGCATTTGGTTATTACTATCACCTCGCCAATATGCCCCAGAAACTTGAGTTAATTGAAATGCTTTCAAATAACCTGTTGATGGTAAATGAGGTCCTCTACATAAATCTACAAATTCACCTTGTTTATATAGTGTTACACTTTCCCCACTAGGAATTGCTTCTAAAAGTTCTAATTTCAAGCGATCGTTCATTTCTTGAAACAGTTTTGCTGCTTCTTCTCGAGAAACCTCAACTCGTTCTATCTTTATATTTTCATTTATAATCTTTTTCATTTCTTTTTCGATTTTTCGTAAATCTTCTACGTTTACACTACTTGGAAGATCCATATCATAATAAAATCCATTTTCAATAACAGGCCCCACCCCAAGATTTATATCACCATACATTCTTTTTACAGCTTGCGCTAAAATATGTGCCGCGGAATGTCTTGCAATTTCTACACCTTCATTTGAATCTATAGTAATGATTTCTACTTCCGCATTTTCTTCAATATTTCGGCGTAAATCATATAACCCATCATTTACTTTCCCTGCGACTGCTTTCTTTTTCAAACTACTGCTAATGGATCCCGCAATTTCTTCTAAAGTAACTCCATTTACAAATTCTTTAACGCTACCATCTGGAAATTTAATTTCAATCATTTGCTCTTTCATTTTTCATCTCTCCATTTCATAATAAAAAGCACACTCATCCCTAACATAGGGACGAGCGTGCTTTTACCCGTGGTTCCACCCAGATTCCCATTGTAAACATACAATGGCTTCTTTTACGGTAACGTCGTTTACACGACACTAGATACTTAATTTCCCCAGTGCAGCTCTAAGGTGGTAAGTTATTTTTCTGCGTTAGGAAGTTCTCAGCTTTCCTTCCCTCTCTGTATAACCGGGTAAAATAACTCGTGTCCTTTTCTTCGCTTATTATGAAATTGAATGCAAAAAAGCATATTCATCCCTAAATATAGGGACGAATATGCTTATATCCGTGGTTCCACCCAGATTCCCATCACAAAAAACATAATGGCTTCTTTTGCGATAACGTCGCTTACACGGCACTAGATACTTAATTTCCCTAGTGCAGCTCTAAGGTGGTAAGTTATTTTTCTGCGTTAGGAAGTTCTCAGCTTTCCTTCCTTCTCTGTATAACCGGGTAAAATAACTCGTGTCCTTTTCTTTGCTTTTAAAAGTACATCCATTAATTGTTATTTACTATATCTTATTCATTTTATTTTTGCAAGTGTTTAAAAATGATTTTTTTTTAATAAAAAAAGAAACCAAAAATAGATTTTTGGTTTCCCTTCTCAATTTTACCAATCTTGTGGTTCGTAATTTAAGTCTGCAAATAGACGTCTTTTCTCTTTCTTCGATAAATCTCTCCATTGTCCAACTGGTAAATTATTCAATTCGATATTCATAATTCTCGTACGTTTTAACGTGTATACTTGATAACCTAAAGCTTCACACATACGGCGAATTTGACGATTTAGCCCTTGCGTTAAAATAATGTTGAACTCATATTTTGATAACTGTGTGATCTCACAAGGAAGTGTTTTTGTACCTAGAATTTTAACACCCGCTGCCATTTTCTCTAAGAAATCAGGAGTAATTGGCTTATCTACTGAAACGATATATTCTTTCTCATGTTTGTTTTCAGCACGTAAAATTTCATTAACGATATCACCATCATTCGTTAACAAAATTAAACCGTCTGAGTCTTTATCAAGACGTCCAATGTGACTAATTCGTAAAGGATGATTCACTAAATCGATAATATTACCTTTTACTGCTTTTTCACTCGTACATGTAATACCTACTGGTTTATTTAAAGCGATATATACGTGATCTCGAGCAATTCGAAGCTGCTCTCCATTTACTCGTACATCATCACCTGGATTTACTTGGTCACCAATTTTTGCAACCTTACCGTTAATAATTACTCTTCTCTCATTAATTAGTTTATCCGCTCCACGTCGAGACGCTTTTCCAGCTTCACTAATAAATTTATTGATACGCAAATTAGGCACATCCTTTTCTAAAAAAAATTTCAAGCTCACACTGCTTCTACCGTACAATACAAAAGGGTAAGCCTCCTATTATAACTTAAATATATTAACATGAAAGGGTATATAACGTCTTCTATTAATTACTTGTTTATAAGAAAATATCGTTATTATACAATCATTTATGCACTTTTTCATCGTTTAATATACAAGCCATTCTTCCTTACATACAGCTTGTTTTCCTTTTATCTCTTCTATATCTTCATGAATATTAGCTAATTTATATAAATCTGGGAAAATCTCTTCCACATAATGTTGGTGCGCTATTTCATCTTTCCAATACGTTAATACTATGTAACGATTTTCATTTTTTAAAGACTTTCCAACTACTCCACCTAGCATTCCTTTTGCTTTTTCCATTCCTTTATTCCAAATTGTTTCTTGCTTATGTAAAAAATGCTTTTCCTTTTCCAACTTTACATCACATATAGCAACTCTTACGAATGCTCCCTCTACTACAACGTCTTTCAAATGCATATCAGTTATATCATACAACGTTTGAAATAATTCAATTTCACATGAAAGAAACGTATCCTCTTGATTACTATTTAAATAAATTGTATCGTGAGCACCATTCATAAATGATTGATATGCACTTCTATCTTCCCATAAAGTAAATACACATGCCTCATCTTCATTCCATCCACCAAATTGTCCATGAAAACCATCTAGGTGCTGTATATCACGCCATTTTTCTTGCGCACTGGAAAACAATTCTTTTTTCTCTTCTTCCACCTTACAGTAGATTGTTTTTAGTAACATTTTTAATTCCCCCTTATGATTCGATCCATTTACTTACTCGAAGTTTGATGCCCCTCCGTAAATGCTGTAAGTTGATTACCGAAATACTTAGCTTGTAAAAAGACATCTAGAATATAAAAATTCAAATCTCTTGCTTCGCTTTCTTATTCCACTTGCAGTTTACATAACATAATTATACCTTACTGATTATCTATATCATTCAATAAAACATCCTATTTTTTATACTTGGTAAACTATCCACTTATTTTCATAAGAAATACTATTTTATTCTATACGCATAATAATTTTAATTCAAACAATTCAGAATTAAAAACTAAAAAAGATAGGAAGTAAACAATCCTACAATATCATCTACTCCCTATCTTTTTAATCATCAATTATTTTTCAAATATAGAATACGTAATTTCTCCTGGATAATGTAATACAGTTACCTTCCGCTCCCCTTTTTTAAAACTAACAGTATGCCCGTTTTCCCCTAAGTTCTCCCATCCATTTGCTTTTGTAATAGGTATTACACTTATATATTGATAGTCCTCTTCATTATCATCGTTAATATGAATTGCTGACATTGGTACTGGAAAACCTTTAATTTTAGATTCTTTATTCATAAATATGAATGCAATTAAACCAACTAATAACATAGCCATTGAAATATTTGAAACTAGTTTTCTTCTATTCATTTTCACTAAAAACCCTCTTTTCTCACATATAACTTTCATCATTTTACTAACTTTAATTATTTATGTATAGAAAAGATATAATTTAAATCATTTCCAACCTATTTTCTCTACTTAAAACAACATTATTGTTATATATTATAATTATAAGTTTTTAAATTTTGGAGGCGTTACATATTGCAGAAATTACTTTTTACTAAATGGACAGTTATTATTTCTATTTTCATCATTTTCAGTACAATTTTCTACGTTACTAATGTTAAAAATAACAACGAAAAAGCACCTGTAGAAACAGCGGATACAAAAACTTTCAAAACGAAATTACAACCTAAAATTAATGAATTGACTACTACTTATAATAACATCATCGAAAAAGATTGGTTGCCTGCCTGGGAAGAGATTAACACGAATGGAGATTCAGTAGATCGAAATAAACTATTAGTTACAATGAATGCCGTTTCCAAGCGGTATGAAACAATTATGAACGAAATAGACACGCTTAAAATTGAAGAAAACATAACAAATATAGATATACAAAAACAACTACTTCAATTCACAAATCAGTTTAAATCCGCATCAAATTTCATGAAAAATGCAGCAAATTTGATTATAGACGGAGCAAATAACTCTACTCCAACCAATGAAACTATTGAAAAAACAAAACAAGCTTTAGGACTTGCGGATCAACATATTGTCATCGCTTTATCTACTTTAAATGAAGTTGAAGATAAATTAGGACTTACAAAAAAATAAAACTATTTACTATTTTAAAATAAAAAATGATTGCAATTCACAATTTGTATGTCTATAATGTTTTTATTGATTTACAATCAATGTGTTTGTAAATTTTATAATTCGGATGAACCATTCAGGAGAAGGTCTATTGATCTACCGACGGGGCAAAAAGTTGTTATACCAACTTTGAAACTCTCAGGTCTTGGTTACAAGTAGAACTGCATGGGGACGAATCTCTGGAGAGACTCCCTCTCGCTTTTATATAGCGCGGAGGAAAACGAGCACCGAAGGAGCAAATCCGCTACTTTAGCGGATAATCTCTCAGGTAAAAGGACAGAGACAAGCGAAAGAAAAAGCCGATTGTATCGGTTTATTTTTCTATCCCTTGTTTCTCCAGAGACCATTTCATTTACTTGAAGTGGTTTTTATTTTTTCTAAAAAAGGAGAATAAAGATGGAGACAGTAAGTAAAGTATTAGAACAACTGAATCAATACGTGTGGGGATTACCAACTTTGTTGCTACTCGTTGGAACTGGTGTCATTCTCACAGTGCGTTTAAAAGGTTTACAGTTTAGTAAACTATTATACGCTCACAAACTAGCATTTAAAAAATCAGAAGATACCTCTTCTTCTGGAGATATTAGTCACTTCCAAGCACTTATGACAGCTATGGCCGCAACGATTGGTATGGGAAATATCGCTGGTGTTGCAACAGCTGTTACTATAGGTGGACCTGGTGCAATATTTTGGATGTGGATTACCGCATTGTTCGGTATGGCAACAAAGTATGCTGAAGCAATACTTGCAGTGAAATACCGTGTTAGTAATGAAAATGGTGAATATTCAGGTGGACCAATGTATTATTTAGAACGTGGTTTAGGTAAGAAATGGCTGGCAGTATTATTCGCTATATTCGGTACAACTGCTTCTTTCGGTATTGGTAATATGGTGCAATCTAATTCAGTTGCAGAGGCAATGCGAATTAATTTCTCTTTCCCTCCTGCTTTAACTGGTATACTAATGGCATTTTTAATCGCAATTGTTATTTTAGGCGGTGTAAAAAAAATCGGGAAAGTGACGGGATATGTCGTTCCTATTAAAGCTTTCTTTTATATAATTGCTGGTCTTATAATTATTTTCTATCACTACGACCAAATTCCAGAAGCATTTTTACTTATTTTTTCTGGTGCATTTAATGGTACAGCAGCTGCTGGTGGTTTTATTGGGGCAACAGTTGCATCAGCTATTCAAATCGGAATGGCGCGTGGTGTATTTGCGAACGAAGCTGGTTTAGGGAGTGCACCAATTGCTGCAGCGGCTGCAAAAACTGATTCACCTGCAAAGCAAGCTTTAGTTTCAATGACTGGTACTTTTCTAGATACGTTTATTGTATGTACAATTACAGGACTAGTATTAATTACTACAGGTGCTTGGAAATCTGGTAAAACAGGCGTTGAAGCTACAACACTTGCATTCCAATCTGTATTTGGTACTGCTGGTAGTATGATTCTCGGTATCGCAATTATTTTATTTGCCTACTCTACTATTTTAGGCTGGTCGTATTATGGAGAAAAATGTGTAGCTTATTTATTCGGAGAAAGTGCTGTTAAATATTATAAAGCAATCTTTATCGTCATGATTGCAATTGGTGCTAATTTAAAGCTAGGAATCGTATGGACATTTGCTGATATTGCAAATGGACTTATGGCCATTCCAAACTTAATTGGTCTAATTGGATTAAGTAGTATTGTTGTTGCTGAAACGAATCGCTTTTTACAAGCAGAGAAATTGAAAGAAAATAATAAAAAACAGGCAAGTTAATCTATGAAAAAAGGAATGACTCATACATGATGAGCATTCCTTTTTTCATCCCCTCTTTTACTTAATTACTATCATTAAAAATATATTTATATCAATGTTTACTCCTTTTTATTCCTCCAAAAGTTTTTCACATAAATGTCATAAATCGTATGGTCTAACTATATAGTTGAAAAGGAATGCGACATTAAAGTGTCGCTGAAAAACTCATCCAAGAAAAGGGAGGAAAAATCTTTTGAAAAACAAAATCATTGTTTTCCTATCAGTTTTATCATTTATCATTGGTGGTTTCTTCTTTAACACGAATACTTCAAGCGCTGAAACATCATCTACTGATTACGTTCCTAACCAATTAATCGTTAAGTTCAAGCAAAATGCATCTTTAAGTAATGTGCAATCTTTTCATAAATCTGTCGGAGCTAATGTCTTATCTAAAGATGATAAATTAGGTTTTGAAGTCGTTCAATTTTCAAAAGGTACTGTAAAAGAAAAAATAAAGAGTTATAAAAATAATCCAGATGTAGAATATGCAGAAGCGAATTATTACGTTCACGCCTTTTGGACTCCAAACGACCCATATTTTAACAATCAATACGGATTACAAAAAATTCAAGCTCCACAAGCTTGGGATAGCCAACGAAGTGATCCTGGTGTAAAAGTAGCTATTATTGATACAGGAGTTCAAGGTTCACATCCCGATTTGGCTTCAAAAGTAATTTACGGGCATGATTATGTTGATAATGACAATAAATCTGATGATGGTAATGGTCATGGTACACATTGCGCTGGAATTACTGGAGCACTTACGAATAACAGTGTCGGAATTGCTGGTGTTGCCCCACAAACTTCAATTTATGCTGTCCGCGTATTAGATAATCAAGGAAGTGGTACTCTTGATGCTGTAGCGCAAGGTATTCGAGAAGCTGCTGATTCGGGTGCAAAAGTAATTAGTTTAAGTTTAGGAGCTCCAAATGGTGGTACTGCATTACAACAAGCCGTTCAATATGCATGGAATAAAGGCTCTGTTATAGTTGCAGCTGCTGGAAATGCTGGAAATACAAAAGCTAATTACCCTGCTTATTACAGCGAAGTGATTGCAGTTGCTTCTACGGATCAAGCAGATAGAAAATCTTCATTTTCTACTTATGGTAGCTGGGTAGATGTTGCAGCACCAGGTTCAAATATATATTCCACATATAAAGGAAGCACGTATCAATCATTAAGTGGTACATCTATGGCAACACCTCATGTTGCAGGAGTCGCTGCCCTTTTAGCAAATCAAGGATATAGCAATACACAAATTCGCCAAATTATTGAGTCAACTTCTGATAAAATTAGCGGTACAGGTACGTACTGGAAAAATGGTAGAGTCAATGCATTTAAGGCTGTACAATACGCTAAGCAATTACAAGAAAATAAAGCTTCTTAAGAAAACTTTAATCAGTCGATCTACCATGAATGCGGGATAAAATAGAAGGAGAGACTTCTATAATTAAAGCCTCTCCTTCTTACAAACTATATTACTCTCCCTGCTTTTTAACCATATGTAAATACAGTACAAAATCCATCATTGTCGACGAATGACCAAGTTGACGGATCATCGCTGTTATATTTCCTCTATGATATGTACCATGATTTACGACATGTTGTACTAACTCTAAAATTGAAGTTTCTAATGCCTCTGCATATGGGTTCTCAATAACAAATAAAGCATTCACGTCTTGTATTGTAATTAAAAAGTCTTTATATTGATTTGCCATGTTTTCAAACATTTTTTCTAATTCATGTAACGATTTAGTTTCAATTTGTTTTCGTAAATTTTCTCGGTCTTGTATTGCTTCATTCATACTTTTACCATGCAATATGTGTAACCACACTTGATCTGTAATATAAATATGCACAAAAGTATCCTTAATGGATGGGAATACACTCTGTATCTGCTCATTAAAAATTGTCTCATAGTTTGGTAACTCTTTTAATCGATTGAATAATCTAGTATTAGCCCAAGCATGGTAATCAAACTGTTTTAATATATAATCTTTCAATTTATATTACCTCCCTATTGTATGAAACGAATAATTTGTTTCTTCGTTTCCGATTCTCTATCAACCTTTGCAATCCCTTTTTCTTTCATTTCATGTTTATTTATCGTTTTATATTTTACATACGTATGAAATTCCGTTTGAAATGGAAATGGTGTAATCCGAATTGTTTCCTCGTCCACCCATTCAGCTTGAATAAGTTTCTCATCCTTACTATTAAACATTTCTGTTCCTTCAAAACCATCTTTAAATAAATCAATTTCATCTTTCTTTTTTACACCAGGCTTATTCATACATACGTATAAAGAAAGTTCATCACAAAACTTTAATAATCTATAATGTTTATCAAACATCGCAAACTGTTCCTTTGTTAACGTTTTCAAAATTCTTTTTTGTCGTTCTAATTCATGTTTATAAAATGACATCATCTCTTCATCTTCCTCGTTTAGTGGAAATGATAAAAAATGTTTACTGCAAAGCAATGCCCCGTATGGATTAGAATTTTCAATTTCATTCAAACCAATCGTATAAAAAACAAAACGTAATGGGCTTGGACAATCCATAAATGTATATGGAATATTTTTAGCATCATTTAAAATTGGTACTTTATCAAGCTCTATCCATCCTCTGTCATGCTCATATATTGCATCAACTGTTTCTTTTAAATATGTTTTACCTTCAAAAAAGTGTTCTTTTATATGCTTTGCAATCTCTCCAGCTAAAAAACCATGATCATGTTGACGAATTAATATACTTTCCTTCTCATTTTTTTCACGAAAAATCATTCGTATACTCCCCCTCATCCTCATACTAAAGCTTTTTATATGCATCGATTCTTAATTAATCCCCAAATAATAGAAGGGATTCAGTCTCTTGCAACGAAATTAACATAATTATATAGTATTCTTTCTAATCATAGTGATAGCTTTATCTTTACTATCTATTATACTAAAACATTCATTCCAAAAATTTTTTTATGAGGTGAAAACATGAACAAAACAGAATTAATTAAAAACGTAGCACAATCAGCTGATATTTCTCAAAAGGACGCTTCTGCAGCTGTACAATCCGTATTTGACACAATTGCTAATGCATTACAATCTGGCGATAAAGTTCAATTAATCGGATTTGGAACTTTTGAAGTGCGCGAAAGATCTGCTCGTACAGGACGTAATCCGCAAACTGGCGAAGAAATTCAAATCGCAGCTGGTAAAGTTCCTGCATTTAAAGCAGGTAAAGAATTAAAAGAAGCTGTTAAATAAACAAGAAACCAGCCATTTTATAGGCTGGTTTCTTGTTTTTATTTAAGCAATTGCTTTATATTCTCTGCATGATACACTTCACAAATATAAAATACACATTTGCAGTTACTGACAATTTGATACTTTCTAGTTGGATACACATTCGCTGTAACAGAACATCCATCAAACAATTCGATAATATTTCCAGATGGCTGATATCCTTCATATAATACGTTTCTTCTTACTTCCATCTTTTCTATAAGCTTTTCAACAGGAATATTTCCACTCTCTAATTCACTCTTTATTGCGTCCGGTAAAAACGAAGTGTCTGCAAAAATTAGATTTTCAGATAACACCTTGCCTTTATAACTAACATTAGATACACGGTAAAGAAATGTTCCATCTTTATCAAAGAAATTCTTTGCTTCTTTCGGAATGTACTGTCTACCAAGTGCCTCTTGTTCAAGAACATCAAACTGAACTGTATCATTTAAAAGCTTTTCTAAAGCGTGAATGGATGATGTATCTCCAGAAAATAAAATATTTTTAATTGCTTGTATGTTATAAGTGAATTCATTCTTTCTATTTTCCGCCACTAACATGAGGAACACCTCTTCTATAATTTTTTTATTTAAGATTTAAAAGTGCTACCGCGTCTAATTGCGTAATTTCAGTCACTTCCTTACTGAATACTGCAACAGAAGCCATATAATCTAAACTAGGTCTTACATCTTCCATCATTGTATTATCTGCCAACTCTTGCTTATCCTTAAAAACTAACAATTTTGGAGGATTATTTGGAGCTGATACTGTAATATGTACTGGTGGAATCAATAGTCCTTCGCCTGTCGCTTTCAGCACCGCTTCTTTTCGAGTCCAATATGTTAAAAAACCTTCTATTTTCTGTTCATTTGGTAGTTTCATAACTTGCGCTATTTCAATGTCTGTTAATACACCTTCTGCCATTTTCACAACATCTACATTTGGATTCATTTGTTCTACATCTATGCCAACAGGTGCAGATTTTGTAAATGCAACGACAACCCACTCACCTGAATGCGAAACAGATAATTGCGGCATACCTTCTGGTAATTGTGGTCTACCATGTTGCAATTTACATACGGAGCACATTCGATCAATTGGTACTTGGACTGGTGACATAGAAAGTATCTTGCCGAGAACTAATCTACTAATTACGCAACCTATTATAAAACGAGCTCGATCTGCCGAATGATGATACGAATTTGCTTTCTCTCGCTCTATATCATTTAGTAAATTGTAATGCCATGATTGTAAATCTGAAATTCTTGCCCACCATATTTGACAATCATTCTCATTCAAAGTTGGAACAGAATCTGCAACTTTACTTTCTATCATGTAAACTCTCCTTTATTCAACGAATATCAATTTTCATAAAAAAGCATACGTATATTGTTATTCATTGACGAGTGCTTTCTCTTTTTTTGATACAGATAATGTTTTTTCTTTCTTATTTGACATTACCTCTTTATCGGAAATACGTAAAGAAAATAGTAGTGCTATGAGCAAAAATATTGCTGATCCAATTAATGCTGCTTGATATGGTAAAAAATCGGATTGAACGTTATTACTTCCAAAACCAGCTAGTATACTAGCTAAAACAGCTACTCCTATCGCTGAACCTAATCGATTTTGCACATTGAATATAGTAGTCGCTCTCCCCATGGAAGGCGGCGTGATATTGTTAAAGGCAGAAAATTGAACCGCACCGACAGATTGACCTAAGAAAATACCGATACCAAACAATAATGCCCGAATTTGCCACGGATTCGTATCGTGATTTACAAAACTTAATAAAACAAAGATAATCGCCGTACAAATTAATCCTATAGAAATTACCTTTCGAGCTCCTAATTTCTTATATGACCATGGCACAATTTGTGAAGAAATCATTAATCCAATCGCCTCTGGAAATGTCGTAAGTCCTGATTCTAGCGCGGAAACTCCTATCACATTTTGATACATAAGTGGAAAAACAAATAACATTCCTAGTAAACCAGCTGATGAAAATAATGATATAAGGCTCATCTTTCTAAAGACTGGTTCTTTTAATAAGCGTAAATCTAACATTGGTTGCTTTACTTTCAGTTCTACGATTATAAACAATGTAATGAATACAACCCCAGCTATCCCAGTACTCATAATTTCTGGAGAAATCCACCCTTTTGATGGTCCCTGGCTGAGTGCATATATGAGCATCGCAAATCCTGGTGCTGATAAAATAAAGCCGAGAGAATCAAAGCGACCAGCTGATTTTTCAACATGCTCTGCTAAAAATAGAAGTCCAAAGAGCAATGCAACGATTCCAAACGGTAGATTAATATAAAATGCCCAACGCCAAGACATTTGATCTACAAAGAAACCACCGATGATAGGACCAATTGCTGGTGCTACAGCAATTGGAAGTACAATGAACCGAGAAATCTTCGGTCTTTCCTCTGGTGAAAATGTTCGAAATAACATCGCCATTCCGACCGGTGTTAAAAGCCCTCCACCAGCACCTTGAATAATACGGAAAATATTCAATGAAGTAATATCGTTAGCCATTCCGCATAAAGCAGAGGCAATTGTAAATACGAAAAGAGCAATTAAAAATACTCTTTTCGTACCAAATCGATCTCCTAACCAACCAGAAATCGGAAGGAAAACAGCTAAACTAACTAAATACCCAACATTAACCGTCCCCATTGCAGATGGAGGTACTTGCAGTTCTTTACTTATCGTTTGTAGTGCTACATTTACAATCGTTGCATCCATCGCAGCCATAAACATCGCAGTTATATAAACGATACTTACGACTACTTTTGGATTTAGTTTTGCTTTCATTATCGTTTTCCTGCTAATGTTTTTTCACGAACTTGATTACTTTTTGGATTCAAATCTTTCCAGTTATATTCAACATATTCTAAGCAACTCTGCCTACTAGCTTCTTCATATACGACACTCCAGCCAATAGGTACATCGAGAAAAGCAGGCCAGAGAGAATACTGGCCCTCCTCATTTATTAATACTTTATATGTGTAATTATCATTTTCAAATGGATTCGTCATACTCTACTTACCCCTTTCTTATTCTGCAAATATTTCGCTAATACTTGTCCAATTTCCGTAAGTGGACCTGGCTGACATAAATCTTTATGTCTACAGTCAATATCATGCTGCACAATTTGCCCATCTAAATAATTTAGCCACGTATTTGGAGAAATAGGATCAAACCAGTCTGGTATAACAGTAGATCTAAAGAATAAGATGTCTCCGTTATAAACTTTCGGTACATATTTCCCTAACAACCCTACTGAATTTACATATGTTTCTTTCAAGTTCAATATAGTCTCTTCTTCAAGACTTGCTAATGCACTTCCATCTTTACGAAGGATTTCAACTGCACTTTCCATTGTAAGTGGTTTACCATCCATGTTATCTGGGTCATATCCTCCTAAAGCGAGTAATGCGATTAACGCTTCCTCTTCAGTAGGCGCTTCCGTATTCGGTAAGAAGTGTCCAGGATAAGAATCAAGCATAACGAGTAATTCTACTTCTTCCCCTTCATTTTGTAGTTGCGCCGCCATTGCATGCACAACATTTCCTCCAAGCGACCAACCTAATAAACGATATGGTCCATGAGGCTGTACTTCACGAACGTGTTTCAAGTAATCCGCCGCCATCTCCTCTAAACTTTTTGGAAGTTCTTCATTTTTAGCGATACCACGTGCTTGTACACCATAGATTGGATAATCTGTTCCTAAAGATTTCATAAGTCCTGCATAGCACCAACTTAATCCACCTGCTGGATGTACACAAAATAGTGGTAATTGATCCCCACTTGCTCGTAATGGAAGCAACACATCAAGTGCACTTTGACCATTCCCCATCTCAAGTCTTTCAGCTAACCCTGCAACAGTCGGTGCTGCAAATAAAGTACCAATGTTTAGTTCCACTCCAAGCGCCTCTTTAATGCGGCTCATAAGCTGCACTGCAAGGAGTGAATGGCCACCAAGATCAAAGAATCCGTCATCAATTCCAATTTGAGGTACACTTAGCACTTCTGTAAACAAGTCACATAACATTTCTTCTTGCGGTGTTCTTGGACCACGACTAGAAGATGATGCAATAAATTCTGGAGCTGGCAATGCCTTTCTATCTAACTTACCGTTTGGAGTTAAAGGTAACTCATTTACTACTACAAAAGCGTATGGAACCATATAATCTGGTAAACTACCACTAGCAAACTGACGCATTTCATTCGTATCAATCGCTTCATTATTTGATGCAACGATATAAGAAACTAACCGTTTATCCCCTGGCTGATCTTCCCGTACAATAACGGCTACTTGCTCAACTTTAGGGTGCTTCATTGTGACTGCTTCTATTTCTCCTAATTCAATTCGGAATCCACGAATTTTTATTTGATGATCTGCACGTCCTATATAATCTAGCGTCCCATCTTTACGCCAGCGAGCTAAGTCTCCTGTACGATACATTCTTGTACCTGGCTTTCCAAATGGATCTGCGATAAAGCGTTCAGCCGTTAATCCTGCTCTTCCTAAATATCCACGCGCAAGCCCTGCACCTGCAACATACATTTCTCCAACTACTCCAGGTGGCACTGGTTGTAAATAGTTGTCTAACACATACACTTTAAGGTCAGGTATACTGCACCCAATTAAACTATTTGCTCGTAAAGAGACGATAGTTTCATCTAATTCAATATAACTAACATGTACTGTCGTCTCCGTAATACCGTACATATTAATAAGCTTTGGTGCGTTATGAGGATATCGACTATACCAATCTTCTAAGCGACTTAGCTCAAGTGCTTCTCCTCCAAAAACAACATATCGTAAAGATAATTTTTGGCCAATCTCTTCATTTTCACGATCTGCTTGCATCAATTGATAGAACGCTGATGGAGTTTGGTTTAAAACCGTAACCTTTTCTTTAACAAGAAGCTGTAAAAATTCTTTCGGTGAGCGACTTACAGTATGTGGCACTACAACTAAACGCCCTCCGTATAATAAAGGTCCCCAAATTTCCCAAACCGAGAAATCAAAAGCGTATGAATGGAACATCGTCCAAACATCGTTTCCGTCAAACTGGAACCAATGATCAGTTGCTCCTAAAAGTCTTACTACATTTTGATGAGGTATCATAACGCCTTTCGGTCTACCCGTTGAGCCTGACGTATAAATAACGTAAGCAATATGTGATGGAGATAATGGCTTAATTCGTTCCACTTCATCAATATTGTCATCACTATATTTCTCAACTTCTGCTATTACTTTCACATCATCAACTAAAACTTTTAGTGCCTCATCACATTCAATTTCCACTTCTGAATTCGTTAAAACACATGATGGTTTCGCATCGTGTAGCATAAATGAAATGCGGTCTGCTGGGTAATCTGGATCTAACGGAAGGTATCCAGCACCAGCTTTAAGAACAGCTAATAAGCTTACAACCATGTTTAATGATCTTGGCATCGCTAAAGCAACGAGTTGATCAGGACCAATCCCTTTTGCTATTAGGAATCGAGCTATTTTATTTGCTTTTCTATTTAACTCTTCATAAGTTAATTTCTTATCTTCAAAGACAACAGCTATAGAATTTGGATTTATATGAGCCTGCTTTTCAAACAATTGTGGCAATGTCATCTCTGGTACAATTTGAAAACCACCATTCCATTTTTCTAACACTGTATTTTTCTCTGCTACAGTTAATATTTCTAATCTGCCAATTGATTGATCCGGATTTGTAGCTGCATCATCTAATAACAAAATGAATCGTTCTATTAGTTTTTGAACCGTTTCACGTTTATATAAATCGGTACTAAACTCTAGTAATCCATGTAAACCGTTCGGAGTACCATCAACCCCGTTACTCTCACTAATTTCAAATGTTAAATCAAATTTTGCAGAACCAACGCTTTGAATTTCAAGGCTCGCTTCTAAATCTGGTGCATGAAACGTTGCTTCTGGTGTATTTTGAAAAGCTAACATAACTTGAAACAACGGGTGGCTGTTTCGAGTACGTACTGGATTTAACACTTCAACAAGCCTTTCAAATGGAACATCTTGATTTTCATAAGCTGCAAGATTTACCTGCTTCACTCTATTTAATAATTCTTTAAAACTTGGATCTCCTGAAGTATTTGTACGTAACACTAATGTATTTACAAATAAACCAACAATATCTGAAAGTACATCATCATTTCTTCCAGCAATCGGACTTCCAATTGGTATATCAGTTCCTGCACCTAATCTTGTAAATAGTGCACTAAGCCCTGCTTGCAATACCATAAACAAACTAACTCCATTTTTACGTGCAAGCTCTACTAACCTACTATGCATACCTTCATCTATATGAAAATGAATTGTTTCCCCGCGGTAACTCGTCTCAATTGGACGCTGGAAATCTGTAGGTAACTCCATTTGGTCTGGTAAACCTTTAAGTTCTTCTTTCCAAAAATCTAATTGTGTTGAAATAAGACTCTCTGGTGTCGTTTCATCACCTAGCAATTGCTGTTGCCAAAGTGCATAATCTGCGTATTGAACGGGTAGTGTCTCCAGCTGAACTCTGTCACCTTGACATCGTGCTTTATACGCCGCTGTAAAATCTCTCGTTAACGGCTGTAATGACCAGCCATCACCTACAATATGATGCAATAGAATTAATAATACATGTTCGGTTTCACTCACTGTAAAAAGTTGCAAACGAACTGCCGGCTCAATATCGAGGTTAAAACTATATCTTACCGCCTTTGAAAGTACACTTTCTAATTCATCTTTACATGTATTAGTTATTACCATTTCTAGATTTAAGTTTTCCATATCTAAAATTTTCTGATAGGAACTACCTAATACGTTAGGGAAAATTGTTCTAAGTGTTTCATGTTTCTCAACTACATCATAAAAAGCACCTTGTAATGCTTCCCGATTCAATATTCCATTCATACGAATGACTAGCGGAATATTATAAGTAGGACTTGGACCTTCTAAACAATTTAAGAACCATAACCTGCGCTGTGCAAATGAAAGTGGAATTTCATTTGGCCTACTTGCTTTCTGAATAGCTGGTCTTGCACTTTTTGCATGGTTTAATTGTTTCGCCAGTTCGGCAACAGTTGGTGATTCAAATAGTTTCCCAATTCCTAATTCCACACTTAACGTTTCACGAATTCTTGCCATTAAACGAGATGCGAGAAGTGAATGTCCACCCATTTCAAAGAAATTATCATCAATGCTAATTCGAGAAACACCAAGTACTTCTGCAAATAAATCACATAATATTTCTTCTTTCGGATTTCTAGCAACCCTCTCATTGTTCATTCCATTAAAATCAGGAGCAGGTAATTTCTTTCTGTCAACCTTACCATTTGGCGTTAATGGTAATTCTTCTAGCACAACAAATGCCGATGGTATCATATAATTCGCTAAACTTTCTGAAACATAAGAACGAATTTCTGAAAGATTAATCGGTTCCTTTTCTTCTGCAACGATATACGCAATGATGCGTTTATCATTGGGACGATCTTCTCGTACCATTACTACCGCTTGTTGAATATTTTCATGTCGTTGTAATACCGTTTCAATTTCAGCTAATTCAATTCGGAATCCACGAATTTTAATTTGATGATCTGCGCGACTAATGTACTCTAACGCACCATCACTACGCCATTTCACAAGATCTCCTGTACGGTACATGCGCTTCCCTGATTCTCCATAAGGATTTGCAACAAACCGTTCAGCTGTTAACTCAGGTTTTCCTAAATATCCGCTTGCAAGTCCTTCACCTGCAATATATAATTCCCCAATAACTCCAGGTGGAACTGGTTGTAACCCTGCATCCAATACATACACTTCTGTGTTGCAAATTGGCTTTCCGATAGGAGGTATACCCTTTTCACCTGCATCAATGTTCATGAAAGTAGACCAAATCGTCGTTTCAGTTGGTCCATATAAATTAGTTATTGAGCAACCTAATTCTTTTAATTTATTTGCTAAATGCGCTGGAAGAGCTTCACCACCAACTAGTATGTTTAGCCCTTGTAGCTTTTCTGGATAATCAGTTACTAACGCCTGCCAAAGCGTCGGTGTAGCCTGCATAATGGTCACTCTTTCTTCTTGTAAAAGTGTCGTTAATGCTGATGGCTCTTGTATGTCTTCTTTTTGCGCAATTGTTAAACTTGCACCACTAATAAGAGGTAAATAAATTTCTAGAGCAGAAATATCAAACGCAAACGTTGTAACTGCTAATAAATGATCATTTTCATTTAATGAAAACTTTTGTTGCATAGCCATTAAAAAGTTACTTAAACCTCTCATAGGAACAATTACACCTTTTGGGTTTCCTGTTGAGCCTGAAGTATATATTGTATAGGCTGGGTTTAAAAGTGATACATCATTCTTACATGCTATATTCATACGAGAATATGTATGTAACGCTATTTTCGTTTCTTCATCATCTAATACAATTTTTTTCATATCATTTTCTATAACTAACTTAGATGAAACAGATGAATGTGTTATGATACAAACTGGTTTTGCATCATTTACTATATAATTAACTCTTTCTGCTGGGTATTCTGGATCTATTGGTAAATACGCTGCACCAGCCTTTACGACTGCTAGCATACTAACTACCATTTCTATTGATCTAGGGAATACTAAAGCTACAAACTGATTTGGTCGTATTCCTTCTTCTACTAAATAATGTGCTAGTTCATTCGCTCGTTCATTTAGCTCTTTATACGTAAGGTTTACACTGTCACAAGTAATCGCTAGTTTATTTGGATTTTTTTGCACTTGTTTTTCAAATGATATAGGTAGACTAATTAACTCATCATCTTCCTTCGTTTCATTCCATTCCAATAAAACTTTATGATTTTCTTCAGGCAGAGTAATGTTTATTTTTCCAATCGACTCGTTTTTCTCATAATTATTTATTACTAATTCAAATAGATTCATAAATCTTTCTTTATGCAATGCTAGCTCTGCGCCATTATATACTTCGGGATTCGCATCAAAATGAATCATTAGCTCATTTTGATCAAAACGTTTATATACATTTATCGATAAATCATCTACAGGTCCTGCTGATAAGTTATGTGTAATACCACGATTTCCAGCAAAATTAAGCCCGTAATCAAAAGGCATAACATTCACTAACGGTCCAAACAACCTTTGATTTTCACCTAGTAACTTTAAGTCTCTTCTTAATTCCTCATGACGGTATTTATGATGGTGACGTACATCTCGAATTTCTTTAGAAACTTGCTGCAATAATTCCGCAAGAGTTATATTTGGAGTTACTGTAATACGAAGTGGAACTAAATTCATTACCATACTTGGTGTATGAATAGATACAGAACCTAGACGTCCCATCATCGGTAAACCTAAAACAATATCATTTTCACCTGTTAATTTATGCATATAAATACTTGTTACAGCGACAATGAATTCCGGCCAACTTGTTAACGAAATATTGATATCTTCTAGTAAAGTTTTCGTGCTAGAACTAGATAAATAAGCTGTTTCTCGTGAAAATCCATTTGATGTTCTCGGTGCTCGTTCTGCCAAACTTACAACTTCTGGGGCATCCGCAAACTTTTCTAACCAAAAAGTACGATTTTCCTGAAATTGTTTAGACTCACGATACTCAATATCTTCTTGCACGACTTTTGCAAGAGAACCAAATGGCTTTTGACTCTTGTTTGTTTCTTCTATAAGTGATGTATACTCATTCGCTACCTTTTGGCTAAGAAGTGAAAATCCATAGCCATCCATCACAATGTGATGGATGCGCTGATACCAAAAGAAACGATTATTTTCAACTTGAATAAGTGCTTCAGTAAATAATATATCTTTTTTCAAATTGACTGGTATAGATAAATCATTTTTCATCCATACTTTAGCAGCTTCTTCAGGGTTTTCTTCTTTACGAACGTCAATAAAATGCATATGAAACTGTGATTCTTCAACAACTTGCCATGGGCCAATTTCATCCTCTTCGAAGCGAACGTGAAGTGCCTCTGCTTCCATTACAACTTTACGTACAGCTAATTCAAAAATGTCTTGATGAATATTTCCATTTATTTCTACATATTCCCCAGTATTATATATCGGATTAAGCGGATCTAATTGTTGCGCAAACCACATACCAGACTGCGCAGATGATAACGAATGACGAATCTTTTGACTGTTAGGCATTCTTTACTACCCCTTTATTATGTAGTCTATTTGTTACAGCACCTGTGCTGTTTGTGAAGATAGTAAACTGTACCAACCTGCAACAGTTGGACGTTCTGCTAAATCTGCAAAAGTGATTTCTTTCCCTTCACGACGCCATTTCTCTACTAAACTCATAATTCTGACCGAATCAAGCCCTCTATTTAATAAGTCCTCATCAATATCAATACTCTCTACTGGCTCACGAAGTAGTTGTGCAACTAGTTCATGCACTTCCTGTATAGTGATTCCTTTACTCTCATCACCTTTTACACTTTGTAAATCTTTTAACAGTAGGTTTGTTGATGTCGTTACTGCACATCTATTAGATGCATACTCCAATGCTTGTTTATGATGCTCTAGTGAAAAATCAGCAACTGCATCTGCTACAAAGAACGGCTCTATACCATCCATAAATGCTTCACAAGCTGTTAAAAGACAGCCAATATGCGCATAAATACCGCAAATAATGAGTTGATCTCTTCCTTGTTCATTTAAAATTTCTAATAGATTTGTCTTTTTAAATGCACTATATCTCCATTTTGTTAGGAATATATCATCTTCATCAGGAGTAAGTTCATCAACAATTTTCTTTTTATCTGGTCCAGCAGGAATACCGTCACCCCAAAAGTCTTGTAATAAACCTCGTTGTTCTAACGTTTGCCCACCAGGTTGTGCTGTATAAACAACTGGTATACCAAGTTCCTTACATTTTTCTCTTATCATTTTAATATTTGAAATAAGTTCTACTTTTGGTGATTCTTTATCGCTATATGCATCAAGAAAATATTCTTGCATGTCATGAATTAAAAGTACTGCACGTTTCGGATCTGGTGTCCAATTCACTTTATTTTTTGGTAGTTCTGATTCAATTGGCATTTTATATACTGAAATAGATGGGATAGCCATCTAATCACTTCCTTCCGGTTTTTATTATTGTTTTACTATAATTAGTTTTTCAGCAATGACTTTACGTAGTTCTTTTTTGCTGACTTTTCCGACTCCTGTTTGCGGGAATGATTCAATAAATTCAATTCGATCTGGAATTTTATAAGCCGCGATACCACGTTCTCTTAAAAACATTTTTAATTCACTTACTGCCGGAACTTGTCCGCGAGCTATAACAAAAGCACAGGTGCGTTCACCTAAATAATCGTCAGGCATAGATACAATTGCTACGTCATGAACTGCATCGTGTGCTAATAGATGATTTTCAACTTCTTCCGCAGCAACTTTCTCACCACCACGGTTAATTTGATCTTTATCTCTTCCTTCTACAATGATGTATCCTTGTTTATTTACTTTTACAAGATCACCTGTGCGATAAAACCCATCCTTTGTAAATGATCGTGCATTATGCTCTTCGGCTTTATAGTAACCACGAATTGTATATGGACCTCGTGTTAATAAACTACCTACTTCGCCAAGTTTTACATCGTTGTCATTTTCATCAACAACTCGTACTTCATCGAGTGCAGACATTGGTCTACCTTGTGTATAAATAATAATTTCTTCCGGATCGTCTAATCTTGTATAGTTCACTAATCCTTCCGCCATACCGAATACTTGCTGTAACGTACATCCAAATGTAGGACGTATACGTTTTGCAACCTCAGCGCTAAACTTAGCACCACCTACTTGAATAACCTCTAGGCTTGATAAATCGGCATTACGAGAAGATGCAGCATCAAGCCAAATCATTGCTAATGGCGGAACGAGCGCTGTAATTGTAACCTTTTCTTTTTCGATGAGAGCAAATGCCTCATCTGGACTACCACCAGTTGCCAATACCACTTTTCCACCCGCATAGAAAGTTCCAAATGTCCCTGGAGAACTCATTGGGTAATTGTGTGCTACTGGAAGAACTGCCATATAGACACTTTCTGCATTCAAATTACAAATTTCAGCGCTTACACGTAAACTATAAATATAGTCATCATGTGTTCTAGGAATTAATTTAGAAAGACCTGTTGTCCCTCCTGATAATTGGAGAAATGCAACATCACTTGGCTGAACTTCTGGTAATGAGACGGGATCCATATACAGATCATTTATGTTCACAAACTCTTCTTCTTCCCCCACTACAATTACACGTTGTAAAGTTGGCACTTTCTCTTTCACTTCTCTTGCTAGTTTTCGATAATCAAAACCGAGAGCCTTATCTGAAATAACGTAAGCGTTCGCCTCGCCAAACTCACAAAAATAACTAATTTCACTACTTCGATGTGAAGGTAGTGCAAAGACAGGAAGCGCTCCAATTCGAAATAGTGCAAAACATATTTCGAAAAACTCGATAATGTTAGGTAACTGGATTACAACTCTGTCCTCTTTCTTTATTCCTAAACTCAGTAAACCTGCTGCTAAACAATCTACCTTTTTATCAAGTTCACTATACGTTATATGCGTCTTACCGCTTACAACCGCGATTTGATCTCCGTATTTCTCAGCCCGCTCTCTTAACACTCCTCCAAATGTTTCACCAAGCCAACACCCTTCTTCTCGATAACGATCTGCAAATTCTTTTGGCCATTCCGTATAACCTACTAGCATTCTTTCTTCCCCCTATTTTTCATTAAGTGAACTATCTCTTAACCCTAAAGCTTTTAACATTGTTTGGAACTTAGCCGATGTTTCTGCTAACTCATCTTCTGGTTTTGACTCAGCAACAACTCCAGCTCCTGCATATAAACGAAGTGTATTTTCTTGTACTTCAGCACAACGAATTGTAACAATCCATTCTCCATCTCCATTTAAATCGCTCCATCCTAGCATTCCTGTAAAGAACTCGCGGTCAAATGGCTCAATATGCTGTATAGCCTCTCTTGCTTTTTCCATCGGAGTTCCGCAAACTGCTGGCGTAGGATGAAGGGCAATTGCTAATTGTAAAGAAGAAGTATTTGGATCCTTAAGTTCACCTTTCACTTCTGTAGACAAATGCCACATCGCTTCACTATGAATAACTGATGGCTTTTCTGGAACATGTAATGTATGACAATACGGACGAAGTGCAGCGGCAACCGCTTCAACTACTACCGCATGTTCATGTAAATCTTTTGGAGAAGAAAGTAATTCCTCTGCTCTTCTTTTATCTTCTACTGGGTCCTCACTACGTGGCCTTGAACCAGCTAACGGATTAGAAATAACTTGCATACCATTACGTGAAACAAGCAATTCAGGACTTGCTCCAATTAGCGTCTTACTGTTCTCTTTTTCATCTTTCGGTAAATTCACAGCAAATGTATAACCATGCTTATTATGTTCTGCTAATTCTCGCAGAAGTTTTTGCTTATCAATCTTTTCGGAAGATTTAACATCTAACGATCTAGATAGAACGATTTTCTTTAAATCACCGTCCTGTATTTTTTTAATTCCTTGCTTCACACCATTCATATAAACTTCAGGGTCTGGTACTGGCGTCATTTCAAATGTTACGTTCTCATTTGTTTCAAGCTGATTTGTTGTATCCAATTGTAAACGCTCAGAAATTCTACTATATTCTGGTACCATAAGTTGAACTTCTTTTTTACGATCAAATGGCAAAGCACCCACAACGATAGGATTTGGATTTCCAGCTTGTTTCGCATTACTTAATGTCGCTTGCACAAGCTCTGGGAAATTTTCAATTTCACGATGCTTTACTGTAGT
Organism: Bacillus cereus group sp. BfR-BA-01524; assembly: GCF_022662595.1. Lineage (NCBI taxonomy): Bacteria > Bacillati > Bacillota > Bacilli > Caryophanales > Bacillaceae > Bacillus > Bacillus cereus group sp. BfR-BA-01524. The sequence goes on from NZ_JAKUDW010000013.1 coordinate 66,828, forward strand.
AAACTCTCCTTCTGCTAATATAGTTCGAGTTGGTGAAGCGAAAAAGAATGAAGATTCAGTCTTATAATCTTCTAAAAGTTTTTCTGACAATTCCTTTACAGCTATATGTTCATTCATAATATAATAACCTCCTGAATTTTTATTAAACTCCTAACGTAGCACCGCCATCGACACATAAATTGTGCATTGTAATATGACTTGCTCTATCTGAGGCTAAAAATAACACTGCTTCAGCAACTTCTGAAGGTTGTGCAATTTTTTGTAATGGAATTCCGAGTCTATATGTATTTTGAGAACCAGCAATTATATTTTTAGCTCCATTCTCATCAGCCCATAGTAATCTTTGCATCTCAGTTTCAGTAGAACCTGGAGAAACTAAGTTGCAGCGTATATTGTATACCGCAAGCTCTAGTCCTAAACATTTCATAAACATCGTCGTTGCAGCCTTTGACGCAGCATACGCAGCCATCTCCATTCTCGGCGTATTTGCCGCATTTGAACCGACTGTAACAATTGCCCCTGATTTTCTTAACATCATATTTTTACTTACCGTTCGGGACATATTGAAAACCCCTGTAGTATTTACAGAGAATGTTTTATTCCAATCTTCATCACTTAACGAATGAATTGGTCCCATACGCAAAATCCCTGCAACGTTTACTAAAATATCTATTGGCGCTATTTCATTTGCAATATGATTTACCATGTCTTCAACAGCAGCGCTATCACTCACATCTAAACGAAACGTTTTCATACGTGTATTATTTAATTCATTTTGATTTAAGAGTACATTTAACCCCTCTTCATTTTGATCAACCGCAATAACTGTGGCTCCTCTTTCTAAAAACATTTTGGCAACAACACTGCCTATGCCTTGTGCTGCACCTGTTACTAAAACTGTTTTCCCATCAAATTCCCCTAAGTTCATTTTCTCTATCCTTTCACATAAACATTAATTTCATTAAGTAACACCAATGATATTGATTTTCATTATCAGTTGTGTTGTAAAAAATAATACACTTACTAAACTAATTGGTCAAGTGCGCATTACTTTAAAATCCATTTTATTGATAATGTTTTTCATTTACTATCTTACACCGAAATGATAATGTTTCTCAATAAACTTGTCAATCTTTTTTTATTTTTCAGACAAAGTATTTTAATGCTTCTTAATAAAATCATATGTAAACGTATTAAATGTACTTATATTATAAATAAAATTCCAAATCCTCTTTTTAAAATTGAAGAAGACAAACTAGAGATACGTTCATTTACAATGCTTTATGAAAAACTCAAGTATATATTTTCTCAATATTTTTCTGAAAATATATCTTACAAATACTAACGAATGTCTTCTTTATCATTTAAGATTTAATATATATTTCGAATGCCATGTATCAATTTATCATATTCCAATATAATCCAAATGGGTGTTCCACTCACTTTTACATCTATAAAAATCCCAAAAGTAATTTAACCTTGTTAAAATAACTCATAAAAAAAAGCATCCTAATTAATAGAATAGGATGCTTTTTCGTAATCATAGTGTTATAGAAGATTTGTATACTTACGCTACGCTGCGATACTCTTCTTCGTGTTCTTTTTTCTGTTTAGGTGCTTGAATTAAAATTGCGATAATGAATGACACGACACATAATACACCGATCACCATGAACGTTGGTTTGAATCCACCTAGAAGTGCACCGATAAAGGAACCTGCAAGCGCCCCAAATCCAAATCCTTGATACACAATTCCGTAGTTCTTACTATGGTTTTTCATACCGAAGAAATCACCAACAATAGCTGGGAAAATAGTGATATTTCCACCAAAGCAAAACGCTACACTTGCTACACATACGAAGTATATACCGTAATTTAAATCTACAAAACTTAGAACTAAGACTGAACTCGCCATAACAACAAAAGTACCAGTAACGATTTTTAAACGCCCGATTTTATCCGATAACGGTCCTAAAATGATACGACCTAATGTATTAAAGATTGCAACCATAGCCACCGCATTAGCTGCTGTTGCTGCGCTAAGTCCTACAAGTTGAACACCAATGTCTTTTACCATACCAATTAAGTATAAGCCACTCATACATGATGTAAATAACATGATAAATAATAAGTATACTTGTTTTGTGCCTAACATTTCTTTCGTTGTGTATTCCTTAGTTTTTGTTTCATGAACTGCTCCTTGATCTGCAGCTTGATGAATTAAACAAGCACCAATTACAATCATAGCTGTAACAATTAAACCCCAGTATATAAATGCTTGCGATACACCAACTGATTCAATCAACTGTGCGTTAACGTATTTAAAGATTAAGCTACCTGAACCATATGCAGAGACAGAAATACCAGCAATTAGACCTTTACGCTCTGGAAACCACTTTATTAAATTTGATAGTGAAGTGATATATGCTGTACCATCTGCATAACCTACAACAACTCCTGCTAGTACATAAAGCAATATTAATGAAGACGCTTGTGAACTAAGTATTAACCCTAGTCCTAATGCTAATCCAGCTATCATAATAAGTTTACGAAGTCCCCATTTTTCTTGCAATTTACTCGCAAATAAAGTTGAAAATGCTAAAGAAAGACTAGTAATTGAGAAAGTTATCGCAACAGCGTTAAGACTCCAACCGTATTTACTAACTAAAGGCTGATTGAATAAACTCCATGTATATATCGTTCCAAGCCCCATTTGTACTATAACTGTGCCAAGGACAACGAACCATGGATTAACAGTTGATTTTTTCATATCTTTCCGCCTCCTCTTTCTATTTCAATGCTATTCGCTAAAATTACTTTTTTTATGTTCATTTTGGTCACCTCTTTTGATTTAACACCTTCATTGTATAAGATGTTTCCGTTTATGTAAGCACTTACAAGATAGAGCGTCAAAAACATGGAATCAGTTACAAGAAACGAAGGATGAAATACAAAAAGCTACTGATTAAATACAATAGAAAAATTTTTTATACTTCGATTCACCTTATTTTTTATAAAATCACAATTTTTTTCCCAATAAATAAAACTAAATATTCACTAATATATCTATCCGTGGTTTAATATATATAATAAAAAAATATTTCTGTCTTTAATGAGGAGGTACTATGAAAGCAAACGTAGGGGATACTATACTTTTTCAACGAAACAATTTAAAGATTACAGGATCTGTATTAAAACTTTATACTGAATCGGTCTTAGTTGAAATTACAAATGTAAGCGGTGGTACTTTTGAATTTGATCGAACAATTGTAAATCATAAAAACTATAAAGTTTTAAATACAAATACATAAAACAACACAAAATAGCCCCTGCTAAACAGCAGGGGCTATTTTATATAAAAATATTTCACTAGTTTATATACCCTAAAACATTAACAATCTTACTCGCTTTTAAATTGTTAATATGATAATAAATTTCTAAACCTCTTCTCTCTGCTCGTAACACTTTACCCTTCATTTTTGATAAATGTTGTGAAACAGTAGATTGCGGGATGTTCAGTAACTCTGTTAATTGTGTTACATTACAAGTTTTTCTTGTACTTAATTCATTTACAATTTGCAGTCGGATTGGATGCGCCATAATTTTTAAAATATCTACATCTTCTTCTGAAACTAAAGTTTTTTTCATTTCACTTGTATATGTTGTCATAAGACATTCCCCTTTTATATGAATTCCATTTTTATAAGATCTATTTCCAAAATTTTTAAAACCCTCGATTAAAACTTTCATATAGAAATAAAAGGATTTTAAATTTTTGAAAACAGAACTTACATTCACTTTATTTATTTGGTACATATACATAATACAATGTTAATATGTGCTCTATGTGAAGTTCGCATAAATTTGTGATGAAGATTTATTTAGCCACTCGCATCCTACTCATCTAATTACCCACTGCATAAAATCATCAGTTATTTTAACACATTTTAGGCGTTTGTATATACTATTTATAAAACAACTTTTATAAAGGGGAATTCATATGCCTACAGCGTTACAAGAAGAAGTCGAAGAAGCACGGGAAACATATGTCAGTCGTATCATCTTAGTTGGAGGATCCGCTTTATTTTTAGTAGGCGGGGTTATCTCAGCAATTTCAGCCTTTAAAGCTTATAATCGTTTGGAGAATACGCCGCCTTCTACAGATAATTCATAGATATTTTATAAAATAAAACGTCGCCTCCAATATGAAGAGACGACGTTTTATGATTCATACATATGACACTAAAAGTATCAGTAGATTCCCTACTCCATCTTCTAAGCTTACTTCACCACAAACCTAGTCTGACTACAACCATCCTTCTGCTTCGTTACTTCTAATACAGCTGGCATTGCGTTTTTCAGTTCTTGTACGTGTGAAATGACACCGATAAATCGGCCTGATTTTTGTAGGTCAATTAAGGCATCAACTGCTTTCGTTAATGATTCTTCATCTAATGAACCGAACCCTTCATCGATGAACATCGTTTCGATAGAAATACCACCTTCATATGCTTGAATGACATCTGCCATTCCTAGCGCTAAGCAAAGTGATGCGTTAAATTTCTCTCCGCCGGATAATGTTTTTACATCGCGCGTTTGGCCAGTGTATGCATCGTACACATCTAAGCCTAATCCACTTTGACGGTTTCTTTTTTCAACTCGTTCACTTCGTTTTAAATAAAATTGTCCATTTGATAATTTACGTAGTCGTTCATTTGCGATTTGAACGATTTGTTCTAAATACTCAATTAAAATGTAACGTTCAAATGATATACGACTTTCGTTATCACCTTTCATTACTTCATATAAATCAACAAGTTCTTGGAAGGCTTTTTCTTCCTCGTGAATTTGTTCGTCAATACGTCTAATGTTTTCATGTAAATCAGAAATATATGTTACCGCATTTTGCGCACGTTGACGTTTTTCTTTAATTATATCGAGATTAATTTCTAGTTCTTTTATGTGTTCACCTAAAGATGTAATATCCATATACTCTTTATCTTTTAATTCTGAGTTTAGCTCTTCAATTTGTTTTGCAAGCACTTCAAGAGATGAATAATAACCTTGAATTTCTTTCTGTAACATCTCCATCTCGGCATCGCTTAATTTGGCTGCTTTATACGTGAATTGATCTGTAAATCCGCTTTGTTCTAGTTCTTTCATAAAGCGTGCGAAAGTCTCTTCTTTCTTCAATTTTGCACTTTCAAATTGATTAGAAGCACCTTTCTGTTCTGCTTGAATACGTATATTTTCATTTTGCCAATGCTGATACGCTTCCTGCACTTTCTTCCATTCATCCTCCATAAACTTGAGTTCGTGCATAGCTTGGTCAAACTGTGCTTTCCAAGCTTGTACTGTTTGTATGTTTTCTGGAATATTTCGTTTATCATGTTCATATGACGTACGAAGTTGCATGCACTCCATTTCTGTACGGTGCTGCATTGTTTCTACTTCCCGTTTTTGTTTCTGAAGTTCTTCTATTTTTTCTTCTACGCTTTTCATGTTCGCAGCAATCTGCTTACGTGTTTCTTCACTTGCTTTTAACGTATTAACGTCTGCTGCTAATTGTTTTCCTTTTTGAACAAGTGCACTATATGTTTCAACTAATTTTTCGGAGTTATAGCCACGCTTCACAACTTCTTCTATCACTTGTTCATATTGTAGTCGATAAAAATTCCATTTCTCCTCTACTTGCACATGTAATTTTTCAGCAATGTTCTTCTTATCTCTTAAATCGTTTAACTCTTTTTCATCGATCGCATTACTTTGCTCTGTAGCTTTTTGCGGATGATTCGTACTACCACATACTGGACAAGATTCACCGTCATGTAAATGAAGAGCTAATATACCAGCTTGTTCACTTAACCAGCGGCGCTCCATGTTTTCGTATGCGCGAACTGCCACTTGCATTTTATTATTTGCCGATTCTTTTTCTTGCTCGAATTTTTGTTTTTCTTGCCAAACATCATATGCTTGCTTTAAAACTTTTGCATCTTCTCGCATATTCGTTAGTTCTTCTACTTTAGCTACATATTGCTCAAGTGCTTGTTCTAATTGTTGCAATTCATCAGACATTCTCTGTTTTTGGCTTGTATGCTCTTCTAGTTGTTGATCCAACTTTTGCATACTTTCTTTTAATTTCCCTATTTGAATCTCGGCATTTTGTAAATTCAGCTTTCTCTCAGCTAATGATTCAATGATTGCTTGTAACTCTTCTAATCTTTGAACAAGTTTTTTAGCCTCTTCTCGTTCAGCTTCTTTATTCTTTACTACTTCATACTTCTCCTCAGCAAGTTCAAAGCTGTTCATTATCTGTTCTTGTTTGACGATTATCTGTTTTAACAAACTTTCAGCTTTCTGCTCATTTTGCATCGCTTCTTCATACCATTGTTCAAATGGTAATAAGCGCTTTGCTTGTTCCGCACGTTTAAAGGATTTTTCTTTTCTTTCAATTGCTGCACGGTTCTCTTGTAAAGTGTTATATTTCTCATTCTTTTGTTGTAAATCTATAAATTTCTCATTTACAGATTTTGCTGCATGAAAACGTGTTTCTGCATCCTTTAATTGCTTCGTTTGAACATCTTGTTCTACTTGTAATTGCTCAACCTCTGCCTTATACACTGTTGTTTCTTGTTCTAACGCTTCTACTACTTGATGCGTATTTACATGTTCTTGTGCCGCTAATGTCTCTAATAATGCTCCATCACGGATTGGTAATTTAAAAACATTACGGAAATAGAGCTCTCTCTCTTTTTGTTTTTCTTGCAAGACGTCTTTCCATTGTTTTCTCTTTTGATCAAGTAACTCACGCATTAATTTATAACGATCCGTTTTAAAAATGCGACGTAAAATCTCTTCTTTGTTTTCTGTCTCAGATGTTAATAGTTTTCGGAATTCCCCTTGTGGTAACATAACAATTTGGCTAAATTGATGTTTACTTAACCCAATTAAATCCTCCACTTTTTTGTTTACGTCTGTTACATGAAAACGATCGACGGCTGGAACGTTTTCTCCATCAATCACTTCATATAATTCTACTGCATGTCCTGTAATGGTCTTATTCCCTTGTTTTTTATGTCCAAGTTGTCTTTTTATTTCATAGCGCTTCCCTTTTAACTGAAAGGTTAGTTCTACACTTGTATAAACATCATCATCAGCAAATTGACTTCGAAGCATGCTCGTATCACTACGTTCTTCTCCACTAGCCTCACCATATAACACATAACAAATCGCATCAAAAATCGTTGTTTTTCCAGCTCCCGTATTCCCAGAAATAGCGAAAATACGATGTTCTCCAAGATCTTCAAAATCGATTACTTCTTTCTGTTTATATGGCCCGAATGCTGTCATAATAAGCTGAATCGGTCTCATCCTCGTTCACCTTCCCGTTCTTGCACTGTTTGTAATACATCTATAAATAGGCGTTCTTTCTCTTCTGATAAATCTAACCCTTTCATTTCTTTATAGAAAGCCTTTAAAAGAGATAAATCATCCGTTTTATGTCTTGAAACAGTTACTTCATTTGTATCTGTGAGTTCTCGCCTTTGCATCGCTCTTTCAACGTGCATTGCATTTGGATATACAGATCGTATTTTCTCCATTGGCTGTAAGACAGGGTTTTCGTCTAATAATTTTACAAATACGTAATCTTCACTTACTGGGTGCTGTAATAATTCATCTATTTTCGCTTCTACTGTTCGCATTTTACGACGTGGTGAAAGTAACCTTTTTTCAATTGCTACTTCACCAGTTTCATTCAGTTCTACAATGTAATAACCTTTTTTATGTTTCTCTTCAGAAATTGAATAGGCAAGTGGTGAACCTGAATATCTAATGGTCTCATTACGTACGAAATGCGCTTGATGTAAATGTCCAAGCGCTGTGTAATGAAACTTATCAAAATAATGACTATTTACATATTCAGCACCACCAATTGAAAGTGGTCGTTCTGCATCACTTGTATTCTCCTCCGCTTCTCCTGAAGAAGTTACAAATGCATGTCCAACAAATACATGTCTAGCTTCTTTATCCATTGTTTCAGAGAGCTCATTCATAAAAATGCGCATCGCATCATCATGAGAACGTACGTCTTCATTTTTCAACACGTGTCTAACTATGCTTGGGTCTGCATACGGTATTAGATGGAAGTGAACCTCTCCATATTCATCATTTAGTACAACAGGTTCATACGGGAATTGAAATTGGCCTGCAATATGTAATCCCTGTTTTTTCATTAAACTACTTCCAAAATGGATACGATCCGGACTATCATGATTACCAGCTACTGCAATAACTGGTGTTTGTAAATCAATAACTATTTTTTGCAGCACATCATTTAATAAGTCTACTGCTTCTGTAGGTGGAATTGCTCGGTCATATAAATCCCCTGCAATAATTACAGCATCTGGTTTTTCTTCTTCAACAGCCTGTACAAACTGATCTAATACAATCTTTTGGTCTTCAGTCATATACACGCCATGAACAAGCTTACCTAAATGCCAATCCGCTGTATGAAATAACTTCATATTTTTCTACTCCTTTTAATTTACTGATTTTAGTGAAACGAGTTGATAGTTTATTGTAGTTTTTCCGTTCTCCCACTCTAGCTTCAATATCGTTGCACTTCCAATTCTTTCTTCATTTGATTTATATAAAGGCAATATTTCTTGAATTGTAAATAAGTGATAACCATCCAATATTAATTGAAATATATTTTCTTCAATATGTAATCTTACTTCTTTTTCATTTGAAATAATTTTTGTGTGCATCTCAAATTTCATGATAGATACAACCCCTTTTTATAATCTCTACATTTTAATAGTATAGTGGCTATGCAAGATTGACAAGTACATACACAGCAAAGTACATACTTTTCTATTGTTATATGTTTTATGTATTTTATATAAAATACGGTATGTGAAATTTTATATTTTCCCCAAAATAAAAATGCCTATTATGACATCTTTATTTTTGTATAAAGTCTTTCATTACATAATATAAAACGGTAATTAAAACGATTGCGACGAAAAATGAGAACACTGCGACAATGTACCCATCTTTATTTAATAAAATACAGAATGAAATAGATATTATAAAAATCGGAAATACGAGACGTACTTTATCCTTCACTTCTTCTGTCGTATCTGTATGATGAAAATACTGCGTTATCCCTATCATTAAAGAAGACAAAATAATAACCGACAATAGTAAAGGTCCTGGCATTCCGATTTCTCCTTTCTCTATTTCTAATTCAGTGTAAAATTTTTTATTACAATTGTACGATTCATTTTTTCTTCAAACACTCTTTTTAGAATTGATAATGAACAATTCACACCTATATAATAGCGCTTTTATCATTATAACTTCAAATAATTACACTTACAGTAATGTTGTAATATTCCCCCTCAGTCTCTGAAATCCTGCAAAGATAACTCGTCAAAATACGCGGTGACCAAATTAATATTTACCGTCAACTTTTGACGAAATTTATAAAGGACATTTCAGTACATATCAAGAATTAAGAATAAGAAGATATGTAAGGGAGGATGCATTATGACTGAACACGTTTTATTTTCTGTTAGTGAAAACGGCGTTGCAACAATTACTTTAAACCGTCCAAAAGCACTTAATTCTTTATCTTATGACATGTTACAACCTATCGGACAAAAACTTAAAGAGTGGGAACGCGATGAGCGTATTGCACTTATCGTGTTAAAAGGAGCTGGCACAAAAGGTTTTTGTGCAGGTGGCGACATTAAAACTCTTTATGAAGCGCGTTCCAATGAAGTGGCATTGCAACATGCAGAAAGTTTTTTTGAAGAAGAGTATGAAATTGATACATATATTTATCAATATACAAAACCGATTATTGCTTGTTTAGATGGAATTGTAATGGGCGGTGGTGTCGGTCTTACAAATGGTGCGAAGTATCGCATTGTAACTGAACGTACGAAATGGGCAATGCCAGAGATGAATATCGGCTTCTTCCCAGATGTCGGAGCTGCATATTTCTTAAATAAAGCACCTGGATATACAGGACGCTTCGTTGCTTTAACAGCATCTATTTTAAAAGCTTCTGACGTATTATTTATTAATGCTGCTGATTACTTTATGACATCTGATTCATTACCAGAGTTTCTTACTGAACTTGAAAGTGTAAATTGGCATAAAGAAGATGATGTACATACTAATTTAAAAGAAGTTATTCGTACATTCGCAACTGCTCCAAACTTAGAAAGCGAGCTGCCTCCTTCATTAGAAGTAATCAATTCACATTTTGCTTTCGATACAATTGAAGAAATCATCCATTCATTGGAGAAAGATGAAAGCTCCTTTGCTCTAAAAACGAAAGAAACACTGTTATCAAAATCCCCTATTTCACTAAAAGTAACATTAAAACAGTTTATTGATGGACAAGATAAATCCGTTGAAGAATGTTTCGCTACGGACCTTATACTTGCTAAAAACTTCATGAGACATGAAGATTTCTTCGAAGGAGTACGCTCCGTTGTCGTTGATAAAGATCAAAATCCGAATTATAAATATAAACAGTTAAGTGACGTTTCAGAAGAAGATGTGAATCGTTTCTTTAATTTACTTAATGCATAAAATGAAACTGTAACGAGTGGGTGGTTTGTTCATCCCCCACCTAATTTCTTTGCTCCAGCTAAATCTTGTGCGGTGGAAATCTTACTACTCGCAAATTGCGGGATAAAATCGAGGCTATATAGTAGTGAAATTACAGCTACTATATAGCCTTTTTTATTTAATAATTTTTAATAAAATTTAATTTTATTAAATCCATTTTTGTGCTACACTGATTTTAATCAAATATTCTAAAAATAAAAAGGAGGGGCGGCTATGATAGAAAATTATCTTCTTTTCATCATTATGTCTATTTGCCTTATCATTTTACCTGGTCCAGATACAGCAATGGCTACGAAAAACACATTGGTTGCTGGTAAAGTCGGTGGAGTGAAAACAGTGTTTGGTACATGTATTGCACTATTAATTCATACTTTAGCTGCTGTAATTGGTCTTTCTGCACTTATTGTAAAGTCAGCTCTTTTATTTTCTATTTTCAAGTACGTTGGGGCTCTCTATTTAATATATATCGGTATTAAAGCCCTTTTAGCAGTAAGAAACAAAGAAAACTTAGATACAAATGATCTATCTTTGAATAATGAAAACGAACATACTTCTTGCTTTCGCCAAGGATTTCTTACAAATTTATTAAATCCTAAAGTTGCAGTCTTCTTTTTAACTTTTTTACCGCAATTTTTAAATCCAAATCATAATACATTTATTCAACTTCTTGTAATGGGCCTTACTTACCTCGTTTTAACAGTCATTTGGTTTGCATTTTATATATTTTTAATTGATAAAATTAGTGCTTTTATGAAAAAACCAAAGACGCAACGTTATATTCAAGGGCTAACAGGAGTCGTCCTAATTGGATTTGGTATTAAACTAGCTTTTGAAAAAAATAATTAACAAGATGAAAACCACCACTATTAATAGTGGTGGTTTTCATTTAATAGCTGATTTGGCTGTTTACTCTATATTAAAACCAGCGCTCAGTTACAACTTTTTTACGTGTATAGAATTGAACGCCATCTGTACCATTTGTACCTAAATCACCAAAGAATGAAGCTTTATTTCCTGCAAATGCGAAGAATGCCATTGGTGCTGGAACGTTTACGTTTACACCAATCATACCAGCATCGATGTTATCACGGAATGTTTGTGCATGTTTACCATTTGACGTATAAATAACCGCACCATTTGCAAATTTAGATTGATTTGTTAGTTTAATACCTTCTTCTAAATCTTTAACACGTACAATGCTTAATACTGGAGCAAAAATTTCATCTTGCCAAATTTTCATTTCTTGATTCACGCCATCAAAGATTGTCGCACCTACAAAGTAACCTTCTCCAACTTCTTCATTAATTTTACGGCCATCTACTAATAAAGTTGCCCCATCTGCTACACCGCTATTAATATAGCCTAAAACGCGCTCTTTATGAGATTCACGGATTAATGGTCCAACATAGTTATCTTCGTTAAAGCCATCGCCTACTTTTAATTTTTTCGTTTCTGCTACTAATACATCAATGAATTCATCAGCAATCTCATCCACTACTGCTACTACTGAGCATGCCATGCAGCGCTCTCCACTACTTGCAAATGCAGATCCAATTACACCTTGTACTGTTTTCTCAAGATTGCAATCTGGCATTACAATCGCATGGTTTTTCGCACCTGCTAACGCTTGTACACGTTTTCCGTGTTTCGTACCTGTTTCATATACGTAACGAGCTACCGGCTCAGAGCCAACGAACGAAACAGCTTGAATATCTTTATTTTCTAAAATGCTATTTACAACATCTTTTCCGCCTTGTACTAAATTTAATACGCCTTTTGGGAAACCTGCTTCATAGAATAATTCTACAAGTCGCTCCGCTAAAAGTGGCGTTCTTTCCGATGTTTTTAATACGAATGTATTACCGCAAGCAATTGCAAGTGGGAACATCCATAACGGAATCATCATCGGGAAGTTAAACGGCGTAATACCAGCAACAACTCCGATTGGGTAGCGCCAAATTGATCCATCAATTCCGCTAGCAATATTCGGCAGCGCTTGACCCATCATTAAATTTGGCGTAGATGTTGCAAGTTCTACCGCTTCAATACCACGCTGTACTTCACCTGTTGCATCCGTTAGCGTCTTACCATTTTCTAGCGTAATGATTTTTGCAAGCTCATCTTTATTTTCTTGTAATAGCTGCAAATATTTATATAAATTTCTTGAACGATTCGGAACTGGTACTTTAGACCATGTTTCGAATGCTGCTTTTGCCGCTTCAACAGCTTTTTCAACATCTTCTTTTGGAGATAGTGGAACGTAAGCGATAATTTTTCCAGTCGCTGGATTTGGAACTGCTTCTACTTCCGTACCTGTCGATTCAACCCACTCACCGTTAATGTGATTTTTTACTCGTTTAATTTCAGTTGTAATCATTATATTCTCTCCTTTGTATAATTTATTTTTGATTAGAAATTAATTGCTCGCTAACTTTCTTATATAAAGCTGCCATATCATTTTCACCATATCCAGCTTGACTCGCTTCGTCATATACGTTTAATAACATTTCGCTTACCGGTAAATGGAGTTCGCTTTCCTTAGCTAAGTCAACTGCAAACCCTAAATCTTTCTTCAATAAGTTCACAGTAAATCCTGGCTCGTAGTTTTCAGGTGCTATAAAACTTTTAAAATTACGTTCATAGATTCTGCTTTGACCATAACTTACATTTAAAATATCAAACATTTTATCTAAATCCATATTGTTCTTTTTCGCTAATGTTAAAGCTTCACTCACACCAGCTGTATAAAAACCAATTAATAAGTTATTAATTAACTTAACAGTTGTACCACTATCAATCTGCTCACTAACGTGGAAAATATTCGCGCCTAGTACGCCCATGATAGATTCCGTTTTCTCATATACCTCTTTTGATCCACCAACCATAAACGTTAATGTACGATTTTCGGCTCCAATTACACCGCCGCTCACAGGTGCTGCTAAAAAGTTTACTTTCTTTTCCTTTGCAGCTTCCTCTAATTGTTTGTTTAACTGCGGCGATACCGTACTTGTATCAATGAAAACTACATTTGAGTGACCATTTTCAAATAATCCTTCTGCTCCAAAATATACCGCTTCAACAGCGCGAGGTGAAGGTAAACTTGTAAAAACTACATCACATGTTTCTGCTAGTTTTGAGATTGATAGACCGATAATTCCGCCTTCTTTTTCAAAGGACGCTTCTGCCTCTTTATTTAAGTCCACGCCATATACTGTGTAACCTGATTTAACTAGATTTTTTGACATCGGAAGACCCATGTTACCTAAACCGATAAAACCAATCTTTTTCATATCGCTTTCCTCCTATTTACACAATATATTTCCCGCGATTTATAATAGCTTTCGCAATTTCTCTCTTCTTCGTAAATACGTTCGTGTATAAAGGTACTAATAATTGACGGATTTCAGCTAAAATCACATGTCTATCTTGTTCTTCTGTGACAGCCGCCGAAAGTACAGAAATCGCTGCTTCTTCTACTTTACGGTATCCTTCTTCACAAATAACATCCGTTATGAGTTGCTTCGTACGTTCTTTTTCCTCACCATTTTTACTTACCGCTTTTCTCGTACGTAAAAACGCTGATTCCATGACGTACACGTCCGTCAACATATTTGAAATTACACGTGAATATTCTTGTTCTTGGTCGATTTTTAGACCTGGAGTTTTAGAGAGCGTTTTCAAAGATTGTTTCAACAATTTTTTCGCTAATAATATGTAACGATGGTTTCTTTCGACATTTGCTACATCACTTTCTACTTCAGTATCTTCTAATTGTTCGATTTGCTTCATTAACATTTTGGCAACTGTTAATCTATTAATTTCATTCGTTCCTTCAAAAATACGACTAATTCTAGCATCACGATATAATCGTTCTACCTCATACTCTTGCATATAACCGTAACCACCATGAATTTGTACAGCTTCATCTACGATATAAGCAAGTGTTTCAGAAGCGTTCACTTTATTCAGTGCACATTCAATTGCAAATTGGGACATTTTCTTCATAAGATCTTCATCGCTCTCATGAATTGCTTCATCGATTACACCTGCTGTACGATAAGCTGCACTTTCTGCTCCATATGTAGCAATGATCATATTTGCAATTTTCTCTTGAATCATCGTAAAGTCTACTAATTCCGTTTGGAACTGTTTTCGCTCTTTTCCATATTGAACCGACAAACCAATTGCTTGTTTTGCTGTTCCAATATTTCCAAAAGCAAGTTTAAGTCTAGCAAAGTTAAGAATATTAAGGGCTACGTGATGCCCTTTCCCAACTTCCCCTAAAACATTTTCAGCAGGGATGACAACATCTTCTAAAATAAGAGTCGCTGTTGAAGAACCTTTAATCCCCATTTTCTTTTCTTCTAATCCAATAGATACACCTTCACATGTTCTTTCGACAATAAACGCTGTCATTCCTTTATTTGTCTTCGCAAAAACAACGTATACATCTGCCATATGAGCATTTGTAATCCATTGCTTCTCACCATTTAACTTCCAAGCTGTACCATCTTCATTCAATACTGCGCTCGTTTTTGCACTTAATGCATCCGAGCCAGCATTTGGCTCAGTTAAAGCATAAGCCCCAATCCATTCTCCTGATGCAATTTTCGGTAAATATTTTTCTTTCTGTTCTTTCGTTCCGTAATATATGTAAGGCAATGTACCAACACCAGCGTGTATATTAAAGGAAACGCTAAATGCCCCAGCATATCCCATTTTTTCTGCTACAAGCCCTGAAACTGCCTTTCCTAACTCAAACCCGCCAAACTCTTCTGGGACTTCAATACTTAATAATCCAAGTTCTCCAGCTTTCTCAAATAATTGACGAGAAACTTTATAGTTATGTTTTTCTATATTGTCCATTTGTGGAACAATTTCTTGTTTAACGAATTGTTCTGTCGTTTTTGCGATTAAATCTTCATCACCTGAAAAATCTTCTGGCGTAAAGAAAGCATGATTCACATCTTTATTAAGTGAAAAAAATTCATCCCACGGTAACTTCGTTTTCTCCATCTGAATCCCCCTATCATTTCGGCCTTACTTGCTACTATGTATGCTCGTCTACGATGAGTGGAATTTCTTATTTTTGAAAACAGAAGGCGATGAATTTTCACATCAAGCAGTTCGTTTTGCCAAAGATGTATTCTCATCGCCTTAGTTGTTTTATCTATTGATCCTCTGATAATACTGTTTTTGCAATTCCAGTATCTAATTCTTCAAAGTCATGATATGAAATTGTTTCATATAACTCACTTCTCGTTTGCATACTTGAAAGTGCATCTTTTTGAGAACCTGTTTCCTTAATTAAAGTAAACACATTCTCATATGCTTTCGCTGCAACACGAAGTGAAGTTACAGGATAAATAACCATTTGGAAGCCCATATTTGCAAATTCCTCTGCACTATAATACGGTGTTTTCCCGAACTCAGTCATATTCGCAAGTAAAGGCGCATTTACTTTACTATTAAATAGACGGAACT
The DNA here is from genome assembly GCF_022662595.1 of Bacillus cereus group sp. BfR-BA-01524. Taxonomy (NCBI): domain Bacteria; kingdom Bacillati; phylum Bacillota; class Bacilli; order Caryophanales; family Bacillaceae; genus Bacillus; species Bacillus cereus group sp. BfR-BA-01524. Next base: position 82,959 of record NZ_JAKUDW010000013.1, read on the forward strand.
CTTCTTCTGATTGAAGCGCTTCAGGGAATATCGCATCTGCACCTGCTTTTACATAGGCGTTCGCTCTTTCGATCGCTTCATCTAAGCCTTCTACACCGCGAGCATCTGTACGTGCCACAATATATAAGCTTGGCGCAACTTCTTTAATCGCTTTAATTTTTTGAACTAATTCTTCTGTAGTAACAAGTTTCTTACCATTTAAATGTCCACATTTCTTCGGTAATTGTTGATCTTCAATTTGAACAGCCGCAACTTTTGCTTCCACCATTTCTACTGCTGTTCTCGCTACGTTTAATACACCGCCAAATCCTGTATCAATATCAACAAGAACTGGTAAATCTGTAACTCTAACTAGATCTCTTGCTCTCTCAGCCACTTCAGTAGACGTCACGATACCTAAATCTGGTAAGCCTTTACTTGCAGTATAAGCAGCTCCTGATAAATAAAGAGCTGAAAAACCTGTATTTTTTGCAACTAAAGCCGCCATTGCATCATGAGCACCTGGAATTTGCAAAATTTCATTTGCTTCTACTAAAGCTCGGAATCGATTCGCAAGCTCCTCTTGTGTTGACTGCTTTTTCACAACCCAAGCCATTCTAAATTCCCCCTATTATTAAATTAAGAATAGATCTACAAATTCATTTACATTCATATTTTCTAGCTTTTCTTCATTTAAACAAACTTCATGAATTTGTTCTTGTTGCTTACTAGAATAATGACCTGCCATATTTGCAGTGAATTTTTGAACAACTTTTGGAATTGCTTCGTCTCTACGGAAACGATGACCAAGTGGATATTCACATTCCACATTTTCTGTTACAGTGCCATCCTTGAAATGAACTTGAACAGCGTTGGCGATTGAGCGCTTGTTCGGGTCAAGGTAATCTAAACTGTACTGTTTGTTTTCAACAACAACCATCTTATTACGTAATTCATCTACACGTGGATCATTTGCTACTGCATCCTCATAGTCATCCGCAACGATATCTCCTTTTAATAAACCAATTGCCGTAATGTATTGTAAACAATGATCACGATCAGCCGGGTTATTTAATGGACCTTCTTTATCGATAATACGAATTGCTGATTCATGAGTTGTAATTGTAATACGGTCAATCTCATCTAATCTTTCTTTAATTTCTGGATGTAATTTCACAGCACACTCTGCAGCTGTTTGTGCATGGAATTCTGCTGGATATGATACTTTAAATAATACATTTTCCATTACATAAGACTCTAGTGGTCTAGCTAATTTTAATTCTTGTTTGTTAAATAATACATCTTGGAATCCCCAACCTGGTGCAGATAATGCTGTTGGATAACCCATTTCACCTTTTAGAGCAGTCATTGCAAGATGAACACCGCGGCTCGTTGCGTCACCTGCAGCCCATGATTTACGTGAGCCCGTATTTGGAGCATGACGATATGTACGAAGACTAGAATTATCAATCCACGCATGTGATAATGCATTAAAGATTTCTTCACGTGTTCCGCCAAGCATTTTCGCAACTACTGCAGTTGTTGCTACTTTTACATATAATACATGGTCAAGACCAACTCTGTTTAAGCTGTTTTCTAAAGCAAGGACGCCTTGAATTTCATGTGCTTTAATCATCATTTCTAATACTTCACGTACTTTTAAAGCTTCTTTTCCTTCTGAAATACGAACACGGCTAATATAATCTGCAACCGCTAAAATTCCGCCTAAGTTATCAGATGGATGTCCCCACTCTGCTGCAAGCCAAGTATCGTTATAGTCTAACCAACGGATCATACATCCGATATTAAATGCACCTTTTACTGGATCTAGTACATAAGACGTACCTGGTACACGTGTACCATTTGGCACGACTGTTCCTGGCACAACTGGTCCTAGTAATTTCGTACATTCTGGATATTGTAGTGCTAAAATTCCACATCCAAGTGTATCAAGTAATACGTAACGAGCTGTACTGAATGCTTCTGCACTAGTAACCTCTTTATTTAATACATAATCCGTAATCTCTTCTAATAATGCATCTTTTTGCTTAATTTCATTTGTTTTAATCATGCTATCCTTTCCTTTCTGTCGAAAATTCGTTATTATTAATGATGGGTGTCGGTCAAACACCCATCTGGCGGGCGGCGCTAACAACTCCCCAGTTGTTCTTATTTACTAAGTACATGTCGCTCGCCAATATAATTTACACGTGGACGGAACAAACGATTATTTGCATGTTGCTCAATAACGTGTGCACATAATCCCACTGTTCTAGAGCTAAAGAAGATTGGTGTGTAAAGTTGAATTGGAATACCTAGCATCCAATATACTGGAGCTGCATAATAATCAAGATTTGGATAAATTCCCTTCTCCTTTTCCATAATCTTTTCTCCAGCTTCACACATTTCATATAGTGTATAATCACCTTTTACATCACATAACTGTTTTAAAGCTTCCTTCATCATAAGTGCTCTTGGATCCATCTTCTTCATATAAACACGGTGTCCAAAGCCCATAATTTTTTCTTTGTTATATAGTTTCTTCTGTAATAACTCTTCAAATTTCTCAACATTACCAGCTTCTAAAAGCATGTACATAACCGCTTCATTTGCACCGCCATGTAAACTTCCTTTTAAAGATGCAACTGCACCTGTTAAAGCACCGTATAAATCTGATTGTGTTGATGCAATAACGCGAGCTGTAAATGTAGAGTTTGGCATTTCATGCTCACTATATAAAACAAGGGAACGATCAAAGATCTTCTCCTCAAGTTCAGTTGGTTTTTTACCAGTTAACATATAGAAGAAATTCGCACTATAAGATAATTCTTTAAGAGGTTCAATTGGCTCCTCATTATTTAAAATATGATAGCTATTCGCTACAATGTTTGGCACTTTACTTAACAGCTTGTACCCTCGGCTTTTATTCACTTCTAACGAGCGGTTTTCGATATCATTATCGTAACCAGCTAACGCCGACACACCTGTACGTAATCCATCCATAGGATGCGTCTCTTTAGGCAATGCCTTTAGTACGTTGAATACACCTTCTGGTACTGCATATTCTTCTTTTAATTTCTTTTCAAGTACTGCTTTTTCATCTTCATTCGGTAGTTGTTCCTCCAATAAAAGGTGCACAATGTCTAAATACTCTTTTGTTTTTGAGAGTTCGATTAAGTCATACCCTTGAATTACAATTTCACCTTTTACTGTGTCAAGAAACGAGATTTTCGTCTCCGCTGCCACTATACCATCTAATCCCGGGGAAAATTTTTCTTCAGCTTTCATCATTATTTCCTCCAATCCTAATAGATCTTCGTGCACATAACTGTAAGCCTTTACAATATTGTGAAACTACATTTCTATTTCAATGTATCAGAGTTTTTAGAAGATTTCAATTTATTTTATAATGATAAGTTTCCTACACTTTTTTTACTGTAACAATACAATTTTTTGAAAATAATTATTATGTTTTATAAAGAAAGAATAGACTTCTTTGTGTATTTTCAAAAACAAGATATAAAGATTTTTCATATAACACCGCCAAATACACCATTATTCTAATTTTATTTGAGAAATAGAAAAAACGAGCTGTACATAAATACAGCTCGTTACTATATGATATTTATTTCACTATCTCTTAAATATAATTTTTATATAAAACTTATTCATTTTTAATAAAGTTATTATTTTACATAATTAAATTGAATTTCTTCCATTTTCTCATGATAACTTACAAATAAATCATAGTTTTGAAAATACCAAAGATCATCACAATCTACAAAGAATATAATACCTTCCTTCTCAACTGACACTATTTCCCCATCTGCTTTCTCAGCAACAACCCCTCAAGAATATCCGGGCTGAATTGAACTATCCCCTCCGTACCTTACAGTAAAACGTACAGATTCACCGTGCTTTATACGTAATTCTTCCTGGAACCATTGCAGAGCTTTACGATCAATTGAAATTCTCATCTTTATTCCTCCAGTTTACGCAAACTCTTTTTTTCCTAATCGTTGTTTTACAAAGAAGACGAAAATAATTAAGGCTATTAATGCTGAAATTGCGCTCCCTGAAAATAAAATACGATAACCAAACATTTGTGAAACCACTCCAAGTAAAATAGCACCTAATCCGATTCCTAAATCAAATGCTGTAAAAAATGAAGCATTCGCAACTCCTCTTTTACTCGGATCAACAATTGTAAGCATTGCCGCTTGCAAAGCTGGCTGCGCTGAACCAAATCCAATACCGTATAATGTTGCTGCGATAATTACACCTAACAAACCATTTGAAATAGTTAAAACAACTATAGCTAAAATAGTAATACATAATGCGGGGAGTATGATGAATACTTCTCCATACTTATCTAATAGTTTCCCTGAAATTGGTCTTACAATTGTTAATGCAATTGCATATACAAGAAAGAAAGTTCCCGGATTCACATGAATTGATGATGCAAATAACGGTAAAAAGGTTGTAATTCCTCCATATGCAAACGATAAAAAGAATACTACAATCGTGATTGTTAATACGGATTTCTCAAATAGCTGAATTTTTCCTTTTTCTTTTTGTGGCGTAAATGGCATCTTCGTTATTAGTGATAATACGACTGCCATAAAAGATAACAACGTCGCTAATAAAAATAGACCATGAAATGAATAATTTTGTACAACCCATAGTCCAATCATTGGTCCGATCGCCATTGCAATTGTCATCGCCATCCCGTACCAACCCATACCTTCACCGCGGCGTGAATCTGGAATAATATCCGTTATTGCTGTTCCAACAGCTGTTGTAGAAACAGCCCATGTTACTCCGTGAATAACACGTAAAACAGCTAAAAGGACAATAGTCGATGCTATATTATAGGAATACATCGTTAATCCAAAAAAGATGAGTCCGAAAATAATAAAGGAGCTTCTACCATATTGATCTAACATTCCTCCAATAATCGGTCGTATTACAACAGCAGCTATTGTAAACATCCCCATCATGAGTCCAACTTGCGATTCATTGCCACCTATCTCTTTAATAAATAGCGGTAGCGTTGGGACAAGTAAATAAAATCCTGTAAATAAAAATAACATTGCGAAAGTCATTTGAATAAATGATTTCGTCCATAATCGTTCCATAAAAACCCCTCCATACACTCGTAAAATATTACGATTAACACCCTCATTGTACATTTTATTGATCTTTTTTCCCTCCGCAAATAGACGTATCTTTTCTTATTAAATAGTCCACCATCAGCTTACATTAGTCTTAAGACTTTGTACGCATGTTTTAAACGAAAGTCCTATATATGTACCTTTATACGTGTGAAAAGAATATACTAATTTATTATCACAACTTAGGAGTGATTATTTTATGTGGGTATTATCATCAAGAGTAACTGTCGCGGTTCCTTCGATACCCGAAATACATGCCCCCGCCGTTCATACAGCAAGTTCCGATGTCGGCATTGAACTTCCAGCAATTTGGCAACAATACCAATCACCAGGTCAAACTACCCCTTCATTTTGGCATCATGGTGCCCATCCAAGTAGCACTACCTTTTATCACCCTAGCTACGCTCCACCACCTCAGGCCCAAGTCTTTTATCATTTCCCATCAATTTATTTTCAAAATTTTTATGGTACGTTTAACATTTAATAGCCATCACTGTATTCCCCCTACATTGCAATAAAGATTAACTTCACTCCAGTTTCAACATAAAAAAGTCGAATTTCCTAAATAAGAAATTCGACTTTTTAAATTGTTTCCCCAACTAAAGTAACCATTAAAGAAAGATATTTATTAAAGATTTGAATATAATTTTTACTTATTTAATACTTTATATGATTCATCACAGTTAGTCACTTTGCGGGATAACCAACACATACCATCTTTTGCAAATAGACTTTCCTCTCTTTACGTTAATTCACTCTTTTTCTTCTATCCAGCCCTTAACATTACATTTTCTGTAGCAAAATGAAAAAAGCACTTAAGATTGTAAATTCCTACAAATCTTAAGTGCTCTTTTGAAAACTTTTCTATAAATTTTTCTTATTGTCCATTATTGGCAGGAACCTCTCCTGCATTTCCACCATTATTTGGTTGTACTGTTGCAGGTGGGGTTGGAGTTCCTTGACCTCCATCATTATGTGCTGGAGGTGTCGTTCCTTGGCCTCCTCCGCTATTTGCTGGAGGTGTCGTCCCTTGGTTTCCTCCGTTATTCGCTGGAGGTGTCGTTCCTTGACCTCCTCCGTTATTTGCTGGAGGTGTCGTTCCTTGGCCTCCTCCGTTATTCGCTGGAGGTGTCGTTCCTTGACCATTTCCGTTATTTTGTTCATTTTGTTTCTTTTCTTCTTCTTGTTT
>NZ_JAKUDW010000014.1:0-88499 GCF_022662595.1 Bacillus cereus group sp. BfR-BA-01524
AATCGCGGTACCACCCTATTTGTAAACAAGTAATTGTTTACCACTCACTTTACGATAACGGAAAGATCCGTCTTTCTCTTCATGCATAAAAAGCATTACGGGAAAGAAGCTCCAGAATTGTAATTCACGCTTGTATATGTACTGATTCGCACCAACCATCAGTTCTCTGAGACAGTGATATAAGTCGCTACTAGTATTCCTTCAAAGCCGATATATAATTCGTTCAACTAAACTATGTTTTGTATTATAAAACTATATTAAAAAAATTGTCAACAAAAATTTTTTATCCCGTGTTAATGAGCAGTAAAATTCCTACCTCAAAATTCGGTGGGAGTAAAGAAGTGAGATGGAGACTAACTGCCCGTAACCCCCGATTGGTGAAGGCTAATAATCAGTGGGGATGAACAAAATCTCCACTAATTAAAGTTTCACTTTATTTCACTTCTAAATTAACATTTAAATTAGAGGTATTGCCAGCTGCATCAGTTGCTACAATGTGAATAGTATTTTTTCCTTCTTGTAATTGAGTACGATCGAAATAAATGTCATAGCTTTTCTCCCAAGGGTTCAGGAATGCCTGGACCTATACACCATTTCCGTTAATTTCATATTGCATTCTCACTGGAATACCAGGTGCTTTTTCTTTTATTTTCTTAGTCGTATCTTCTTGTGCTTTTTTTAGCTCAGCATGATAAGACTGCGCATTACTATTTTGTAAATCTGGAGTATGCTGAATATTACTTTGAGCAGCGAGAGGTGCATGTTGCAATTCTACAATTACTGATATTTCTTTTGTTGTTTTCGTTTCAACATTTTGAGCAATTTTATGTTCTCCCCACTGTTCAATCGTTGTTTTTAATTGTGGACTAAATTGCTTCTCCTTTTGTAGTGATTCAGCATGAGCGCTTAAAGCTCCAAAACTAGAAAAGACAAGCGCCATGCTTAATAGTGTAGCTATAGTTTTTTTCATTGATACTCCCCTTAATAAAAAGTGCTAATATTCAGAAATGAAATCTTGCATTTTAGTTGGAAATTATAAATGTGAATGTTGGCTAAACTATACTTTCGACATAATTCATACCAATCCTCTATGGATTGGGAATTTCTTGGGAAATTTTTTCTGATTATGTCGAATCGATATTTTTCACATATTGTAGAGAGAAAGTGAGGAATGCTATGAGGGAAATGGAGTGATGGTATGAAGAGGCTAATAGTAAGTGGTAGTGTAGTGTTGTTTATGTTTTTATGTTCTATCACTATCACGAGCGCAGAAAATAATAATGTGAAAGTTGCTTTTATTCGTCATCATAATCTTTGGATAAAAGTTGATGGAAAAGAAATACAAATTACAAAAGGAGAGTACATAACAGGGCCGAAGTGGTCATATGATGGAGAATGGCTGGCATATGTAAAAGGAAAGAAACAAAGTATGCTTGAGTTATATCGGCTAAAAGATGGAAAGAAAGTTATACCGTCTCACTCAGAAATATCGAATTATCAATGGTCACCAACAGAAAATATAATTACATTTATATTTGTAGGTACACTAAATACATTTGACGTTGAAAAAAAGAATGCAGATTTTGAAAATGTATCGGCTGGTGTAGGGGATTATGCATGGTACCCCGATGGAAAGAACTTTCTTGTATCCTCTGAAGCGCACTTACTTCCAACAGGTTGGACAGGGGCTCAGCTATATGAAGTGCAAAAAGATGCACATATGAATCCTCACAAAATGAAGCATTTGTATGCATTGCCAAATGAACATGATGATTTTCTAGCGCTAGTTGCAAGTGGGTTTAAGTGGTCACCAGATCAAAAATGGATTTCATTTTTAGCAGTACCGACAGCTTCATGGTCAGCTGATAGTAATACGCTTTGCTTAGTTCGAGCAGACGGCAGTCGGTTTGAAAAAGTAGATCAAATGCTATTAAATACAGAATGGTTCAAATGGGCGCCATCCAAAAATATATTGGCTTATATTGAAGGAAGCGGGAGAGTTGCATTAGAGAATAAACATTTAAAAATAAAAGAACTGCCAGCACTCCAGCAGCAAACATTTACGCCGAAAGGATATGTGGATTGGGATTTTACATGGAAGAACGATAATGTAATTATCGTTTCACGAGCAAAAGAGGGAGGGTTTGAAACTCTGCCAGAAAAAAGGCCATTCCCATCTTTATATGAGATAAATAGCACAAGCGATAAACAATATCAAATTACAAAGTCATCTAATAAGCAAGGCGATTATCATCCAATTTTCATGAAGAAGAGCAATCAATTAATATGGATACGTTCAGATCGTAAGAAAGCTGATATATGGCTAGCTCATAGTGATGGAAAACATGAAAAGAAGTGGATTGAAAATGTAGATGTACCAGAGTGGTATTATGAGAAATGGAATTGGGAAAATGTTATCTCGGTGAAAGAAGAATAAAAAACTGCCTAAAATATCGTTTTAGGCAGTTTTTTACTGTTATTTATGTGTTTTATTTGGCTTTTTTTTCGCTGGGTTTCCGTTCCCTTGGCGCTTTCTATTTTGTTCATCTTTTGCTTGTTTTTCATGTAAAGTATCTAAAAAGTCATTTGAGTTACTCATTTTTATATCTCTCCTTTTTTCATTGTGTCCTAGTTACTATAACCATTTAGGAGGATAATCATGAGATGAAAATTAAGCGCTTAGCTTTCGTCGGTAGTATACGTAAAATAGTCCATACGTAATGAATAACATAAGTAAAACTTGTACCTCTACATTTTCTTTTAAAATAGTTGCGACAGGGTCTGGTAAGTAAGGTGATGTATTGCTCGTTCCTACACCTAACCATTTGTTTAAGAGGTTAATGATACAAAACATGAAAACACCAGACCAGCTTGCAATAATGGCCTTCTGTTTAATTTTTGTTTCACGTTCATCATCTGTAATCCAGGGATTAGTAGTTTTATCACTACTAAAGAAGCCGTTTATATATCCCCATATAATCATTCCAATTAAGATGATTATCCATTTCATATTTGTGATTCCCCTCTCCCTTGTAAAAAGTATTTTACATAAATGATTGTAATGTTTTCCAATTGTGTATGTCAAATATTTTTTACATATAGGTTTTTCATATAGCAGGAATAAAGTATGAGATAGGGAAGAAATATGTAAGAGGATTTCATAATGAGAGGAGGAAGGGGATGAAAATTGTCTTTGTTCGGCACGGGGAAGGGGAACATACAAGGGATTTGCCATCAAGTTTACAAGTGCTGCATCCGCCATTGACGGATGAAGGAAGGAATCAGGCTAATTTAATTCAATGCGATGTACCATTGCAGGAAACGGACATATTAATTGTTAGTCCTACACTTAGAACTTTACAAACGGCGACAATATGGAGTGCGAAAGTAGCTTGTCAAAAAATCGTCCATCCATATGTATCTCCGCGTATTTTTCCTTATCGAGAAGAAGCGAGAACATTACCGTGCGATTATATAGTAGAGCAGGGAATGATAACAAAGTTATTTCCGCATTTTTCGATAGAGAAAAGCTCAAATAATCAGTTATGGAAGGAAGGTATAAACACTATTTCAGAGAATAGTTTTCAGCAAATAGTAGATGAATTTCTTCTTTGGTGTTATGAACTGGGTGCGGAAAGAATTTGCATTGTATCTCACGATGGAACAATTACAGCATATAGGCAATATTTACAGAAAGTCGTTTTAACTAGATCAGATTTTTTGAAAGAAACAGGTATATATGAAATGGATTTATCCCATAAAAGTCTGATTGATAAGGGCTGATTATAGGATGGAGGTTGTTTGTTGAATATTGCATTAGTAGTTGGTTTTAATTCGGATTTAGAGGCGCAATCAATACGAGCATCTCTTGAGTATTTTGGTGCAAGAGTTGTGACATATTGGATTGGTAGACCGAAAGATTTTGTGGAAGTTCTTTCTGGAAAGAACTTATTCAACGATATTAATTATATTATTTTTTGCTTTCATGGTGAAGAAGGGAAGTTTGTCATGGAAGAGTTAAGCGAAGAAGTATATGAACAAGATGAACCGAGAGGGTATTTTGGTACAGCAGAAATTTATAAATATGCAAAATTGCATAATACACATATTGTAAATAGCGGGTGCACATTAGGGGAGCAAAATCTTGCAAAATCTTTTTTACATAGTGGTGCGAAATCATATATTGGATCGATTGATTATGTAGATGGAAATGCAGCACTTATGTTTACTATACGCTTATTTTATGGGGTTATTAACCATGGGAAAACGTTAGAAGAAGCGTTTCAAGAAGCGAGTTTAATTGATGAGGAGACACATACATTTCGATTCTATAATTAGTGTGAAACACGTTTATTCTATATTCGAATAAACGTGTTTCACATTTAACTCACAATTTTTTTACATTTTTTTCAATGAAAATGATTATCACCTGTGGTATGATATGTTCAAGTTTTTACAGGTAATAAAAGTTACTATATAAACGTTAGTTTTTAATGTTTCATACACATGTCATGAATTATTCATAATTAACGTTTGAAAAATAAGTAACTAATGTTATTATATTAACTGTAACTAACTTAATTACAACTTTAGGAGGAAGATATGGTTATTCAATTTTTAAGAGAAAACAAAGCAGTTTCTTTTGTATTAGCAGTAATTCGAGTATATCTTGGTTACACATGGTTAATGGCTGGAATCGGTAAACTACAAGGAAAAGGATTCGATGCAACAGGTTATTTGCAAGGCGCAATTGAAAAATCTAAAGGCGCACAACCGGCTGTTCAATCTTGGTGGGCATCATTCTTACAAGAATTTGCAATTCCAAATGTAGATTTGTTTAATACACTTGTAACATGGGGAGAAATTTTAGTCGGAATTGGTTTAATTGTAGGCTGTTTAACAAAAACAGCGGTCTTTTTTGGTCTTGTAATGAACTTTTCCTATATGTTTAGTGGGTCAATTGGTGTGAACCCTGAGATGGTTATCTTATCTATGTTTGTTCTTGTTGCCGGTATGAACGCTGGGAAATTTGGAATGGATGGCTTCGTTATCCCGAAAGTATTAGGATCAAAAACGCCAAAACGCCAAAAGCAAGCTGCTTAATATATGAAAACGGGTATCTCAAAATGAGATACCCGTTTATGTTATTTTTCAACTTTGATCGGATTGTTCTTAAAGAAGTCTTGTACATACCCGACAAATTCTCGTGGTTCTTGGCGAAATGGTGCATGATATCCTTTTTCAATAATATGTAAAGTGCTATTTTTTAAGAATTGATGATACGTTTCTCCTTCTTTCCAAGAAACGCTACTATCATTTCTGCCCCATATAATTAAAGTTGGCTGTTTCATTTCATTCGCATTAATTTTAAGACGTCTAGGCCATAGTTTCATTTTGTTATAATGCTCTTCATCGTTACGTTTGAATTTCACTTTGCTCTCATCATAATCAGTAATAGAAGAAACGGCATTTAAATCAGTCGGCAATTGTGGTTTTGGTGAGCCTTGTTTATTAACAAATGTATGAGGGCCACCTGTAGCATCAGTTAAAATAAGGTGAGTAACTGCTTCAGGATATAAATATGTTAAATTTAGAGAAATTTCTCCCCCCATGGAATGCCCCAGTATTGCGAATGAATCATACCCTAGTTTTTTCATTAATTTATAATACAAATTTGCATGAGTTGGAAAAGAATAATAAAAATCCATTGGCTTAGATGAGCGCCCGAATCCTAAAGCATCTACAGAAATAATTGTATGATCTTTTGCTAAATCGGAGTAAATCTTTTGAAAACCATCTGATGACCCTCCAAAGCCATGAATCATAAGTAAAGGTGGTTTTTCATTACCAATCTTTTTAAAGTAAATGGTTTGACCATCTATTTCTACCATTTTTTCCTCGGTAGCTAGTTTCGCTGTAATTGTATTTTTAACTTGCTTTACTTGTTCTATTGGCTTTTCTGCTGCACTACATCCTACTAATAGTGTAAGAGTAAGACAACCTACCATAACATAGCTAAATCGCTTCAATTAGGTGTCTCCTTTCTAACATAACGCTGTATCTATCATAGCAAATAGCATATTACGATTTCCAGGAAGTTGGCTACCATTTTTTATCATAAGAGGTGAAAGGAGCGTTTCTTGGAAATTTTCTGTTTGAAGAAATTTACGAAATGTAAATTGTGAGTGTGGGACATCAATTCGTACTATACCATTCCAACATTCACATATCTTTTTTAATAATTGAATAGCATCTTCTTCTTGCTTGGCGATAAGTGGATTGATACATAATATATTGCCCTTTTGTATGCATAATGAAAAAGCTTCTATACGGTTATTTCTTTCAATTTTAAAAGAGTGTATGGCCCTTGGTAATAGCAAAGAGTAAAGTAGAGAACGATTCACACCAGTTGCAATTTGATCGAGAGAAGTAAGAGATATAAGGTCTTCTTCTCGTACTTGTTGCAAGTGAGAAGGGTACGTCTTAATAGTTTGCTTTTCAAAACGATGAATCGTTGTTGCTGTTTGAAATCCACATGATATGTATAGAGGTTCGCCAGCTTTTGTCGCAATAAGTGCAATTGGTTGTTTTGGATGAATTTGTTCCAAGCAATGATTTAGCAACATGCGCCCTATTCCTCGTCCTTGAAAATTAGGGTGAACGATTAACATACCAATGGAAGCGAAGTTACTTGTAAAGGGAAATACTCCTCCAGTCGCAATGAGTTTGTTTTCATGAATATAACCTATAAGTGTGCCGATAGAAAGATACATTTCGAATTGTTTTTTCATAAAAATTTCATCGTGTAACCATCCAACAGATTTGCAAAGATTAAGTAATTCAAAAATAAAAGACTCATTTAGCTTTACTATTTTCATAAAGGCTCACCGCATTTCTATTTAATTTCATAAAAATAGAGTCAAAATGTAAAAAAAGAGATTTACGTTAAATGAAATCCAACTTGTTTATATTTAAATTGTAAAGGGCGGGATGGTTGATACGAAAAGACAAAGTTATACAAATTATAACTGATATTTACATAAGTTAACAAAAAATTTACATACAGCTAATTTTCTCTTAATAGTCTTCCATTAAATTTGATAGTGGGAAATGAATAACCTAATTAGGGGGACAAGACAGTGAAAAAGTTTGTGAAAAAAGCATGGCCATTTGCAGTTGTGGCATCATTAGCAGTTACTTCGGTAGCAACATGGAATTTTACTCGTTCTAGTGAGGTTAATGCAGATGAGAACGGAAGCAATGCAAAGATTAAAAATGTTATCGTATTAATTGGGGATGGTATGGGCCCTTCATATATGACGGCTCACCGTTATATGAAAGATAATCCAAAAACCTTTGAAATGGAATCTACAGAATTTGATAAGCATCTTGTAGGAACACAAAAAACATATCCAGAAGATGAACATGAAAATATTACAGACTCTGCATCGGCAGCAACAGCTATGTCAGCAGGGATTAAAACATATAATGCTGCAATTGCAGTTGATAATGATAAAGCGGAAGTGAAAACAGTTCTTGAGCAAGCGAAAGAAAAAGGGAAATCAACGGGACTCGTTGCAACTTCTGAAATTACACATGCAACACCAGCTGCTTTCGGTGCGCATGACATTAGCCGTAAAAATATGGACGCAATTGCCAATGATTATTTTGATGAGAAAATTAAAGGGAAGCATAAAGTAGATGTTATGCTTGGCGGCGGCGTAAAGAACTTTGTTAGAAAAGATCGTAATCTTACAGAAGAGTTTAAGAAATCTGGTTATAGCTATGTAACGGATCGAGATCAATTGTTAAATGATAAAAATGATCAAATTCTTGGTTTATTTGCACCAGGTGGATTAGATAAAATGATTGACCGTAATGAGAAAACACCTTCATTAGAAGAAATGACTAATGCAGCAATTGAGCGTTTGAACAAAAATAAAAATGGTTTCTTCTTAATGGTGGAAGGAAGTCAAATCGACTGGGCTGGACATGATAATGATATTGTTGGTGCAATGAGTGAAATGGAAGACTTCGAAAAAGCTTTCAAAGCAGCGATTGAGTTTGCGAAAAAAGATAAAAATACGTTAGTTGTTGCAACGGCAGACCACGCTACAGGTGGATTATCTTTAGGTGCAAATGGTGAGTATAACTTTAAAGTAGATCCAATTAAAGCTGCAAAACGCACACCAGACTTTATGGCAAATGAGATTGCAAAAGGTGCAAATGTAGAAGAAACATTGAAAAAGTATATTGATTTACAATTAACTCCAGAAGAAATTCAAGCTGTAAATGATATAGCTCCGTCAAAAGATGTAACAAAGATTGATAATGCAATTGAAGATATTTTCAATAAGCGCTCGGTTACAGGCTGGACAACTGGTGGACATACAGGGGAAGATGTGAATGTGTATGCATTTGGTCCAGGTAAATACTTATTCTCAGGCGTTCAAGAGAATACAAATATAGCGAAACGTGTCTTTGATATTGTTGGCGGCGGCGATCCGAATAAAGGAAGACGTTAATTAAGAGTGAAAGTGAGGCAAATGCCTCACTTTTCTTTTTAGGAGTTGGAAATATGAAAAAATTATTTAGGAAATTAAGATTCCTTCTAGTATTTGTAGTATTACTAGTTGGATGTCAACAAGAAGAGAATAATGTAGAACAAAAATCTACTACTAAAAAAACTGAGGAAAAGGTACAAATAACAAAAGCAGAAGAGCAATCTATTCAAGATGTTATTAATACATTTGTGCGAACGACGAATGAAAAAAATCTTGCAGAACATATGGAGTTATTTTCAAAGAAGATGCCTAGTGCTGAAGACTTAAAAACACAAAAAGAAGCCGCATTTCAAAAGGGAAATAAGAAGATTGAATTGGAACATATAGATATGAAAGCTAGTAAAGTAGGGTATGTTATTGTTGAAACGAAAGAAAAGGAAGTAGACGATAGTGTCACTCTTCAAAAGAAAGTACAGTATGCTCTTGGAAAAGAAGATGAGAAATGGAAGATTGAAGAGGTTCGCACGATAGAGAAAAAATAACGTGAAACTTTAATAAGTGTGGGAGTCGTACTTCCCAAAAATGGTATAAAAAAAGGTTCTCATTGGCGAGAACCTTTTTTTATAGTGGTAGCATAATTTGATTTGAGCATGCCTCAATATCATCAATATCTTGACGAATTGTGGCCATTTTGTTATCAAGATCTTCAGCTTTCATTGCTGCATCATGTAGTTCATCTTTTAAATACTCCGGTATTTTCCCTTCATATTTATAATAAAGTTTGTGCTCTAAACTTGCCCAAAAGTCCATCGCCAGTGTACGTAACTGAATTTCTGCAAATACATCTTTTGTACCAGAATTTAGTGATAAAGGGTATTTAATAATCATGTGTAAACTTTTATAGCCGTTTCCCTTTGGGTTAGCGATATAATCTTTTACTTCTATGACTTCCATATCTTCGCGTTTTTGAATGACTTCTTTCAAATGATAGATATCTTCTACGAAGCAACATGTAATACGGATACCAATAATATCTTGTAAATGTGTTTGAGCGTTTTCAACTGTTGGTAACAAGCTTTTGCGCTCTAGTTTTTTAATAATACTTTCAGGTTGTTTTAGTCTTGTTTTTATATGTTCAAACGGGTTGTAATCCTCTAGAAATTGAGCTTCCCGGTTCATAATTTCAAATTTAGTTTTTAACTCTTCTAAAGCAAATGTATATGGTAATACAAAAGCTTTCCAGTAGTTAACTGTTGATTGATTATATTCCATTTATATACACACCTTTTCCTATTTACAAGTGAGGTTGTTATTATACTAAATACCAAATCATATAAGCACAAGCAGCAAATGATGAGATCATAAAGCGATATTTAGTTTTCATACTTTCAACTCCTTTCGAGTAAGATTCTATATAAATAAACTTGATTGTTAATAAGTTCACTATGTACAGTTTCTATAGTAATAGATTCGTGTGAATTTCGTATGAACTAATTGTTTCAGCTTTTTGTCTTTTTTGCTGTTAATCATAATTATTATTCGGATTTAAAGTGTTTTCATTTGATTTATCTATTCGTATAAATTAATGTATATTTAAATTTATAGTTATTAAGGAGGATATATGGTGAACTTTGAAGAATTAGCAATTGCTAGACGTTCTGCAATGAAATTTATACAAGGTATAGAAATCACTAATGAGGATTTTAAAAAAATATTTGAGTTAACTAAGCTTTCTCCATCTTGCTATAATTTGCAGCACACACATTATGTTGTAATTCGTGATCAAGAGCGAAAAGAAAGATTAAAAGAATTAGCTTTTGGTCAATATAAAGTATCGAGTGCATCAGCGGTAGTGCTCGTTTGTGGTGATAAAAAAGCATACCAAAATGTTGAAAATATTTACTTCGGTATGAAAGTTTTAAAGATGATTGATGAATGCGAATATGAAGATACAATTAGGCAAACGAAAGGGTTATATGAAGGAAAAGGAGAGCGTTTCATGGAGGATGAAGCGATTAGAAATGCTTCGTTAAGCGCGATGACTTTTATGTACGCAGCTAAATATTATGGCTATGATACATGTCCAATGATTGGTTTCGATGAAAAAGCAGTACAAAGTGAATTAAATATGCCCGAGCATATAGTACCTGTTTTAATGATTACGATAGGAAAAAGTGATAAGACTCAAACTCGCCCACGAGGGTATCGAAAGCCGATTAGTGAGTTTGTTACATACGAATCGTTTTAATAAAATTTATTTAACTATAAAAACAAGGGGATTCTAAATGGAATCTTCTTGTTTTGCAATTGACAAATAGAATGAAGTTTTATAATATATAAATCGTAATCATTACGTTTTAGTTTGCGATCTTTGAAAGAAAGGAGAATTACCTATGCGTGTAAATATTACATTAGCTTGTACGGAGTGCGGTGATCGTAATTATATTTCTAAAAAAAATAAACGAAACAATCCAGAACGCATCGAACTAAAAAAATATTGTCCACGATTAAAGCGAGTAACGTTACATCGTGAGACGAAGTAGAAGACTAGAGATATCTCTAGTCTTTTTTTTGTTAATAAGTTTTGGTTTTCTTTGTTATAATTACCTTAAATTGTAACAAAGGAGAGAGCATGGTGAATCAAAAAGATAAAGAAAGAAAAGAGCACGTAGCTCATATTATTGAAATTCTAGATGAATATAGGCTTGTTGTAGATGATCAAGAAGGGGTTGATGACCCGTATCATCTATTATGGTGGGGACATAAAGATGATGAGGAGAAACAGATACAAATTACATTAAATAGACATACTGGTAATTTAATTGAATTTAGGATAGATGATGGAAATTCTTTTTCGAGTGATAAGGGAGCGATAGAGGAGAATAAAGCAAGAGAGGTTGCAAATACATTCTTAAAAAAATATACAAAAGAAGGATATGAATTCTATACATATGTAACGGTTAAGGACGACAGGCGCGGTTGGAAAGAAGTAAATTATATGCAAGCGGTGAATAGCTATCCTTTGCCGAATACAGGGTGTGTTGTGCGAGTGCACCCTTCAGGTAATGTTGTGCATTTTCATTACAATGGACAAAAAGCCATAGAGAAAAAACCGTTATGGCCAAGTGAAATTGTTGGGGAGAATATCGTTTTAGAAAATTTGAAAGCTAGACAAAATATGAGACTTGTATTTGTAGATTTAACATACTCTTCATGTGAGTATGAAAACGGGGGAGAAGTAACAGGGTACCATCTTGTATATGAACCAGAGCCTAGTCATGCGTTTATTGATGCCAGTACAGGTAAAGATTTATATGGGCCAGAACACTATAAATTACCTTCTACAGTACTTGTTGATAAACCGCTAAAGAGTAGTCAAAAAAAAGATGTGTTTGATTTATTTGATTGGGACAAGGGGAAGTTTGTCAAAATAGATGAAAAAGTAGATGAGGATGAAGTCCGGATAAAATTTGTATTAAAAGAAGAATTACAAAAAGAAATAGAAGAGAAGGATTCATATTCAATGGATGAGTTTTATAAAAAACATTTTCCAATGTTGAAGCATGATGAATTCGTTGTAATTACTCTAGATAAAGAAACAAATCAATTGCTTTCTTTTTTTATGTGGAAGGATGAGAAAAAAAGGAAAACAATCTTATCAAGAGAGCAATGTTTAAGCAAAGCACTTCAATTTTTAGAGCATACTATCCCAGATGCGACAAAGTATGTTCAACTTTGGGATAATTATGAGGAGGAAGAGGGGATAGAGCGGTTTTCCTTTTCAATGTATGTAAATGACATTCATGTAGAGCGGAAATATATTATGATCAACATCAATGCAGAAAATGGTGCTGTTATGCACTACTCGGGGGAATCTAGCGACTTTATAAAAGAAGTACTTACATATGAAACAACACCAAAAGTAATAAAAGAAAAAGCGTTAGAAATATACAGAGAGGCTATCCGAGTTAAATTAGAATGGTTTTTAGATCATGATGCAGAGGAAACGAAATACAAACTACTGTACAAACAAACGACAGATGAAAAACATAAAGAACCTTTTGATTGTAGTCGGGAAATTCGTTATATTGATGCCCAAACTGGGAGAAAGATTTGGAGTAAGTAAAATAAAAAGAGTTATTTTTCAAAGAATATAAAAATAACTCTTTTTATTATTATAATTTGCCTGTTCGTTTTTCAAAAGTAAATGTGATAGGAAGATTGGAAGAAGAACTATCACTTTTAAATATTACTTTCCATTCTTTAGTATGGGATTTAATTTCAAAATTAAGAAGATTCATCGCTCTACGTTTATCTATTTCTAAAAACATATTATGAATTTCTGGTTCTTGCTGTAAATTAAGAGCCTTTAGTGTGACTGTTAATGTGAAAAAATTTTGCCCTTCATATACTATTTTTGATATTTTTGTTTTTTGTGTATTTAACAGTATATAAAAACGGTCTGATGGAGTTAATTGTACAGAGTCATCAGTAATTTCATTCTCGCTATTATAAAGTTCGACTAAGAAAGATGTACTATGGGAAGAATCTTTTTTGCTTGTAATCTGTAATTCAGTAGGAATCATCGGTATTTCATAAAAATCATTCCTTATTATGTTATTGTAATCCTTTGAAAATTTGTGGACTTCTTTTGGAAAAGAGTCTTCTTGTGTACTTAAAAAAGTTTTATGTTGCTTTGGAGTTTTTTTACTAAAATTTAATGTTTCTTTAAAGTAATAATTGGATCCAGTTAAAAATAAAAAACTACAAATTAATAAAAAAATTCGATAGGGATTTTGAAAGTGAAAGAACAGTAGTATACATGTAATAAATCCAATTACATAGAAAATAAAGATAAGTAGTTCTAGTTTTGAATGAAAGGAGAAACCATAATTATGAAAAAATTTCATTCCAATTATAATTTGAGCTCCAAAAAACAAAGAAATTCCAAATTGAAAAAATAATAAATCAGGCCCTCTCTTAATAACAAAAGTAATGAACGAAATGAAAAGTAAAAATACCCCTAAATAAATTGTTACATTTAATAATCGATCTAATGTAAGCATGAATAGTGTCCCCTTTAATAGCATATTCATATATAAATAACAATTTTATATAATTATAATATAACAATAAAATATTTTAAATGTTGGAAGTGTTGGGTTTTATAAATAAACTGTACAGACACAAACAACCTCACGCCCACATACACATAATAAAGACCACTATTTTGGCGGAGGTGAAAGGTTTGAGTCTATTCGCCGCAATTGGATATATGGTTCGAGAAGTGTTTGTCTTTGTTTCTTATGTGAAGAACAATGCGTTCCCGCAGCCGTTATCATCAGATGATGAGAGAAAGTACTTAGAGTTAATGGAGCAAGGTGATGCTCAAGCGAGAAATCTTTTAATTGAACATAATTTACGGCTTGTAGCTCATATCGTTAAAAAATTTGAGAACACAGGAGAAGATGCAGAAGATTTAATTTCAATTGGTACGATCGGGCTTATTAAAGCGATCGAGAGCTATTCCGCAGGAAAGGGAACAAAGCTTGCGACGTATGCAGCACGCTGTATTGAAAATGAAATTTTGATGCATTTACGTGTACTAAAGAAAACGAAAAAAGATGTTTCACTTCATGATCCGATTGGGCAAGATAAAGAGGGGAATGAAATATCGCTTATTGATATATTAAAATCAGAGTCTGAAGATGTAATTGATATGATTCAGCTTAGTATGGAGTTAGAAAAAATTAAAGAGTATATCGATATTTTAGACGAAAGAGAAAAAGAAGTGATTGTGAAACGTTTTGGACTTGGGCTTGATAAAGAGAAAACACAGCGGGAAATCGCTAAGGCGCTTGGCATTTCTAGAAGCTACGTATCACGAATTGAAAAGCGTGCCTTAATGAAAATGTTCCACGAATTTGTAAGGGCAGAGAAAGAGAAAAAAGCGAAAGAATAAAGTGTATTAGAAGCAGCCGTATTTTAAAATAGGCTGCTTTTTTTTGTAAATAAGAAAAGAAAACGCGTTATGCTAAGAAGAAATACATGTTCACTGTTGAAAATGGCGGATTCTATCTGTAATATTAGAAGGTGCTAAATAATTTAAGAATAATACCATACTTAGTTTTCTGCATGTATAATAAGGCTGCTTTATATGATATGTGGGAATAAGAACCAATTTTACATATGATATAGAAAGAAAAGAAGGGAAAACTAAAGTTATAGACTGATTAGGAGGTTTCGCAATTTGCGACGTACATTATATCGACTTATGATAGAACTTACAAATGGTCGCTTTACTTCTTATATATTACGTAAATTTGCACAATCTCGTTTGAGCTCTATCATTATTCCATCGTATGCGAAAGTTTTTCAAATTAATCAAGATGAGATGGAAAAGGGCTTGAAGGAATATAGAACATTGCATGATTTATTTACGCGTAAGCTAAAAGAAGGAATGCGTAGTATTGATACAGATGCATCGAGTATCGTTAGTCCTGTTGATGGTGTTTTTGCAGATCATGGTCCTATTGAGGACACAAAGACATTTGATATTAAAGGTAAGCGTTATTCAATTGTGGATATGCTAGGTAATGAAGAACGTGCAACGCGATATGCAGGCGGTACATATATGGTAATTTATTTGAGTCCAAGTCATTATCATCGCATTCATAGTCCGCTTTCTGGTTCTGTGACTGAAAGATTTGTACTCGGTAGAAAATCATATCCGGTAAATGCAGCTGGTATGGAATACGGGAAAGAACCGTTGTCAAAAAATTATCGTTCTGTTACAGAAGTAAGCAGTGATGGCGAGCATATGGCTCTTGTAAAAGTAGGTGCTATGTTTGTTAATAGTATTGAGCTTTTGCATGAAAGAGATACTGTTCAAAAAGGTGAAGAAATGGCATACTTTACATTTGGTTCAACAGTTGTGTTATTGTTTGAAAAAGATATGATAGAAGTAGTGCAGGAATTGAAGAGTGGACAAGAGCTTCGTCTGGGTGAAAAAATTGCTACTCGATTAACTCACAAATAAAGAAAAGTTTTTATAACCGTAAGTAAGAGTTATGGGCAAAGATACTTAATGATGAAATCCCCTAGATGGGAGTACTTGTTTATTCGAGAGCCATCGTAGGATGGCTCTTTTTACAGGTCATCCAATCATTTATCCCGTAACTGTTTGATTGGTACGGGATGATTAAAGTTTCGCTTTATATGTAATCAAGAAGATTTGACAAGCTTGTCCTCTAATGAGCGTCTAATAATTTCTTGTTTTATAAGTAAAATGAAGTCGGGATTTAATTTTAGTTCTTTTGCTTTATAATAAGACTCAGTGAGTAACTCAGTAGATAACTGTTCCATATGTTTTGTTTTCAAGGTGAGTCACCTCCTAATAATATAAGGGTTGATTCGTTGATGCATTTAATGTACCAAAAAAATATGACAGTCACAAACGAGTGGTTATCCACATACCTAGGTGGATAAGGTGTGTATAGAATGTTAGTAAATTCCAAATTAACTGAAAAATTAATGTGGAAAATGTGTACAATTTTATCCACAGGTTATATATCGAAAAATGTTGTCGAAAAATTTTATGAAAAATCCTCAAAGAGGTGAAAGAAATTGAAGCTATTTTTACCGAATGAATATGTGAAAAATGTATATCATGTTCAACCAGAAGATTTGAAAAAACGTGGAATTAAAGGCGTTATTACTGATTTAGATAACACTTTAATTGAATGGGATCGTCCAAATGCAACGCCGCAACTTGAAGAATGGTTCTTAAAAATGAAAGAGCAAGGCATCCAAGTAACGGTCGTTTCAAATAATAATGAGCAACGTGTAAAAGATTTTGCTGATCCATTAGGTATTCCATTTATTCATAGTGCACGTAAACCATTTGTCCGAGCGTTTAAGCGTGCGATACAAGAGATGCATCTGCAGGCAGAGGAAGTTGTAGTAATTGGAGATCAGTTACTGACTGACGTGCTTGGTGGAAATCGAGTAGGACTTCATACAATTTTAGTTGTACCGGTAGCACAAACGGACGGATTAGTGACGCGCTTTAATCGGAAAATTGAACGAAGAATCATGAAAAATATGAAGAAAAAAGGTTTAATTAACTGGGAGGAATAAAGTTTGACTGAAACAATTAAATGTATTGGTTGCGGTGTAGAAATTCAAACAGAAAATAAAAACGAAGTGGGGTATGCTCCTACCTCATCTTTAGAGAAAGAACAAGTCATTTGTCAACGTTGTTTTCGCTTGAAGCATTACAATGAAATTCAAGATGTATCGTTAACAGATGATGACTTCCTACGCATTTTAAATGGAATTGGAAAATCAGATGCATTAGTAGTCAAAATTGTAGATATTTTTGATTTTAATGGTAGCTGGTTACCTGGCTTACATCGTTTCGTAGGAAATAATAAAGTATTACTTGTTGGAAATAAAGCTGATTTAATTCCAAAGTCAGTAAAACATGATAAAGTAAAGCATTGGATGCGCTATAGTGCAAAGCAGCTAGGATTAAAACCAGAAGATGTCTTTTTAATTAGTGCAGCGAAGGGACAAGGAATTGCTGAACTAGCAGATGCTATTGAGTATTATCGCGGCGGCAAAGATGTTTACGTTGTTGGATGTACGAATGTAGGGAAATCGACATTTATTAATCGTATGATTAAAGAATTTAGTGATGAGACTGAAAATGTAATTACAACATCTCATTTCCCAGGAACAACACTGGATTTAATTGATATTCCATTAGACGAAGAATCTTCTTTATATGATACGCCAGGTATTATTAACCACCACCAAATGGCTCATTATGTTGGAAAGCAGAGCTTAAAGCTTATTACACCAACAAAAGAAATAAAGCCGATGGTATTCCAATTAAATGAAGAACAAACGTTATTCTTTAGTGGATTGGCACGCTTTGATTATGTAAGTGGTGGTCGTCGTGCGTTTACTTGTCACTTCTCGAATCGCTTAACAATCCATCGTACAAAGCTTGAGAAAGCAGATGAATTATATAAAAATCATGCTGGGGATTTACTAAGCCCACCAACGCCAGAAGAATTAGCAAATATGCCTGAGTTAGTGAAATACGAATTTAATATTCGTGAACCAAAGACGGATGTTGTATTCTCTGGATTAGGATGGGTTACTGTGAACGAACCAGGAGCAAAAATTGTTGCACACGTACCAAAAGGAGTAAGTGTTTCACTACGTAAATCTTTAATTTAATATGGAGAGGGATTTATGAAACAATTATATGGTGTAATCGGAAATCCAATTGGACATTCATTATCACCCGTTATGCATAACGATGCATTTGAACACTTGAATATGGATGCCCATTATCATGCATTCCTTGTTGAAGAGGAAGCGCTAGGGGAAGCAGTAAGAGGTTTAAAAGCATTAGGTATTTCAGGATTTAATGTAACAACTCCGCACAAGGTTGCTATTATGGAGTATTTGGATGAGATTGATCCATTGGCAAGGAAAATCGGTGCAGTAAATACAGTGGTTCATAAGAATGGAAGGTTGATTGGCTACAACACAGATGGAATTGGTTTTGTTCGAGCGCTGCAGTCAATTAGTAATGAACCACTTCAAGGGAAACGTATTTTGTTACTTGGTGCAGGTGGTGCTAGCCGAGCTATTTATTTTTCTCTTGCTGATGTAGGTGTAAAAGAGATTGATGTAGCCAATCGTACAGTAGATAAGGCAAAAGAACTTATTGCTGCACGTACGGCCGATGTTAATTCTGATGCTTTGTCGTTAGAAAAAGCGACAGAAGAACAAGGAAATTATGATATTATCATTCAGACGACAACAATAGGTATGCATCCACACGTCGAACATACGCCATTACAAATTTGTTCGTTAAAAAAAGGAACGATTGTATCAGATATAATTTATAATCCATTTGAAACGAAAATTTTATGTGAGGCAAAAGAGCAAGGTGCAATCATTCAAAATGGTATTGATATGTTTGTTTATCAAGGAGCACTTGCATTTGAAATGTGGACAGGACGTGTACCAAATATTGATCGAATGAAACAATTAGTTATAGAAAAGCTTGGAGGCTAACATATATGTTAACAGGAAAACAAAAAAGATTTTTACGTGCACAAGCACATCATTTAACACCAATTTTTCAAGTAGGAAAAGGCGGAGTAAATGAAAATATGGTGAAACAAATTGGAGAAGCGTTAGAAGTTCGTGAACTATTTAAAGTGAGCGTATTACAAAACTGTGAATTTGATCGTCGTGAAGTTGCAGAAGAACTTGCACAAGGTGCACGTGCTGAAATCGTTCAAGTAATTGGAAGTACAATCGTTTTATACAAAGAATCAAGAGAAAATAAGCAGATTAAGCTTCCTCGATAAAAAGATTAGCATGCGCTATTTTTATCGCTGATGCGTAATGATGTAGAGAGCGAAACCAATTGAACTTTTATTAATAGCAATTCTCTTCATTCTTAACCGAGGAGAGTTGCTGTATGTAAAAGGAAGGGGCGTTTCTTTTGAGGAAAATTGGCATCATTGGCGGTACATTTGATCCGCCTCACTATGGACATTTGCTAATTGCAAATGAAGTATATCACGCTTTGAACTTGGAAGAAGTATGGTTCTTGCCAAATCAGATTCCGCCACATAAACAAGGGCGGAATATTACAAGTGTAGAAAGTCGTTTACATATGTTAGAGCTCGCGACTGAGGCAGAAGAACACTTTTCTATTTGTTTAGAAGAGCTAAGTAGGAAGGGCCCATCTTATACGTATGACACTATGTTACAATTGACGAAGAAGTATCCGGATGTGCAGTTTCACTTTATTATTGGTGGGGATATGGTTGAGTATTTACCGAAGTGGTATAACATTGAAGCTTTACTTAATCTTGTAACGTTTGTTGGAGTTGCAAGACCTGGGTATACATTGCATACACCATATAAGATTACTACAGTGGAAATTCCGGAATTTGCAGTTTCTTCATCCTTATTACGTGAGAGATATAAGGAGAAGAAAACGTGTAAATATTTACTTCCTGAAAAAGTACAGGTATATATCGAGAGGAATGGGTTGTATGAATCGTGAGAATGCACTGCATATTGTCAAACAACAAATGCATGAAAAACGTTATATACACACAATTGGTGTAATGGAGACAGCGCTTGAGCTTGCTAAGTTATACGGTGTGGACGAGAAAAAAGCAGAGATGGCAGCTATATTCCATGATTATGCGAAATGTAGAGCAATTTCAGAGATGGAAGAGATTATTAAACGTGAAGATTTGCCGAAAGATTTACTTTGCTATAATAAAGAGTTGTGGCATGCGCCTGTTGGGGCATACTTAGTAGAAAAAGAGGTAGGCATTACGGATTCTGAAATATTGCAAGCTATTACATATCATACAAGTGGTCATGAGAACATGACGATGTTAGATAAGGTGATTTATGTAGCTGATTACATTGAGCCAGGGCGAAAGTTTCCGGGTGTGGAAGAGGCTCGTAAACTCGCATATACGGATATAAATCAAGCTTTATTATTTGCCTTAAAAAGAACAATTCAATTTTTAATGGAAAAAAATCAGACGATTTATCCATTAACATTCCAAACATACAATGCAGTTATCAAGGAGGAAATGAGTAAATGAACGATAAAGATTTATTAGTATTAGCAGCAAAAGCAGCTGATGATAAAAGAGCAGAAGATATGGTTGTCCTAAATATGCAAGGTATTTCACCAATTGCAGATTATTTCATTATTTGTCACGGTAATTCAGATAAACAAGTGCAAGCAATTGCACGTGAAATTAAATCAAAAGCACATGAGTTCCAAATCGACGTACAACGTATGGAAGGTTTTGACGAAGCACGTTGGGTATTAGTTGATCTTGGAGATGTAGTTGCCCATGTATTCCATAAAGATGAGCGTAATCACTATAATTTAGAGCGTCTATGGGGCGATGTGCCACGTGAAGATATAACAGAAGAGCTAGGCCAATGAAATACGAACAATTTGCATTGTTGTACGACGAACTGATGAATGATGTCCCTTATGATAAATGGGTGGAATTCACAGAGGAAAGCTTGCAGCAGGCAGATATGAAAGAGGCAAAAATTCTTGATGTAGCATGCGGTACGGGTAATGTAACCCTTCCGCTTGTGCAAAAGGGTTACGATTTAATAGGTGTCGATCTTTCAGAAGAAATGTTAACAGTCGCTCAGCAAAAACTAGGAGGAGAGGGATACTTTATTCCTTTTTACCAACAAGACATGCGAGAGCTTGATGTTCCAGGTGAGTTTGACTGTGTCACTATCTTTTGTGATTCATTAAATTATGTATTGCAAGAAGATGGAGTGCAAGAAACATTTAGAAGAGTGTTTCACCATTTACGCCAAGATGGTTTGTTTTTATTTGATGTACATTCTTTATATAAAATACATCATGTATTTCAAAATGAAACGTATACAGTGAATGGAGAAGAAATATCTCTTATTTGGAATTGCTTCCCTGGTGAAGAATCAAATAGTGTAGAGCATGATTTAACATTCTTTGTTCAAGATCCGGAAGAAGATGTGTACCATCGGTTTGACGAATGTCACGTGCAACGTGCATATCAAGTGGAAGAGTTAACGAAATGGCTTGAAGAAGCGGGTTTTACAGTTCTTCGTGTAACAGGTGATTTTGAGCGACTTGAAGTTACAGAACAAACAGAGCGTATTTTCTTCATGGCGAAGAAAAACGGATAAAACAAATAAAACAAAAGCAACCGAGAAGGTTGCTTTTGTTTTATAAAGAAGATGTATTTTTAGTTCTAGCATAATCTGAAGATCGTATGCGTAAAGTGTGGGAATAGTAGTTGAAGTGAAAATGTATTGTAAAAAAGTAAGTATTTATAAAAAGGATTTGGAATGAAAATGACGTATTTATTATGTGTGTTTATTGAATTGCTGATCAACGCATTCTAAATCTTCATCAAATTTTTCATGTGTTCGCTCGATTAACTTATGGAACATATCTCCAACGTGTTCTTCTAAAACCCGAATGCCTTCCCCGGTAACGCCGCCTTTCACGCAAACCTTTTCTTGTAAGGTAGGTAATGTGAAGATTTCTTTTTCAAGTAATTTCCCCATCCCCACGACCATTTCACTTACTAAAGTAGTAGCCTCTTCGTGTGTAATATTTGTTTTATCTACAGCAGCGTTAATGAAGCATTGTAGTAAATAACTAAAGAAAGCAGGACCGCAACTTGCTATATCAGATGAAACGCGTGTTATATCTTCTTCTATTACAAGAGGTGTAGAAATATTTTTGAATAGACGAAGTAGTTTTTGTTGCCATTCTTCAGAGCAATTATCTCCAAATGTAAATAGTGAGGCGCCAGAGAGGGCGCGATTTGTGATACTTGGAATAATACGTGCGACGTGGCACGGTACGAGAGTCTCTAATTGTGATGGAGATATTGGACTTGTAATAGAAACTAAGCACGTTTCATCAGAAAAATGTTCAGCATATTTTTTTAGGATAGGGTATATATCTATCGGCTTAACGCAAATAAAAATAAGTTGTGATTGTTCGATTACTTCCGGGATTGTTTTTGCTATATGAACAGAAGGGTATTTTTCTTTTATATGATATGCTTTGGCAGGCGTCCGATTAATGATTGTAAGGCACGAAGGTTTGACAGCACGGGTTTCTAAAAATGCATCGATTAGTATATTCCCCATGTTTCCTGTCCCTATAATTCCTATGTTCAAAGTTTCATCCCTCCTTCGTAACAGCTTTCTCCTAAACAATATGAATGATGTTATAAATTTATGATTAGAGGTGTAAAATGATGTGGGATTTTCCGAAAAAGTGGTTAGGTTTAGTAGCTATTATTGGAACTTTACTTTTTCTTGTTTTTTGGAAAACGAACCAGAGTGTAGAACGAACGCCTATTACAATGAATGTGCAAGAGAAGGAGATAGAAAAAAAGGATAAACCGAAAATATCGGATACAAAGGAACAGAAAAGAACAATTATAATTGATGTGAAAGGAGCGGTTAGTAAAGAAGGTGTATATGAAATGAAGGAAGGAGATCGCGTAAAGGATGCGGTTCAAAAGGCTGGTGGTTTTTTATCAGAAGTAGATATGAAAAAAGTGAATTTAGCACAAATTGTACAAGATCAAATGCTTCTTTATATACCGAGTAAAAATGAGTCAGAACAAGGGATGTTTACTTCTTCTAAGGAAGATGGCAAGATTCGAATAAATACAGCGGCGAAAGAGCAATTGGAAAAAATTACGGGGATTGGTTCTCGAAAGGCAGAAAGTATTTTGAAATATCGAGAAGAACATGGTCCGTTTCAGAAAATAGAAGATTTATTAGAGATTGATGGGATTGGTGCGAAGTCTCTTGAAAAGATAAAAGGTCAAATTATTATTCCGTAAAAGATTGACGAAGTTTTTCTTCTTTCGCTACACTACAAGTAGACAAAAAAAGTAGGTGAAAAATATGGAACGAATTTCATGGGATCAATATTTTATGACGCAAAGCCATCTACTATCGTTACGTAGTACATGTACAAGGCTTGCGGTAGGAGCGACAATCGTTCGCGATAAAAGAATTATTGCTGGTGGATATAATGGTTCGATTAAAGGTGGCGTACATTGTATAGATGATGGTTGTTACGTAATCGATAATCATTGTGTTCGGACAATTCATGCCGAAATGAATGCTTTATTACAATGTGCCAAGTTTGGTGCGAAAACAGAGGAAGCAGAAATTTACGTTACGCATTTCCCTTGTTTACAATGTTGTAAGGCAATTATTCAAAGTGGTATTACAGCGGTTTATTATGCGCAGGATTATAAAAATCATCCATACGCCATAGAATTATTTGAACAAGCGAATGTAACAGTGAAGCACGTTCCGTTAGAATATGATATTGCTGCATTAGAGGAGCAAAAAAGTTATACGGAGTTAAAAGAATTATTTGCGTCTTTAGAAAAAGATAATTTATCAATGGAAGAATTACAGCATGTATTCACGAAAGCAAAAATGATGCTATAAGGAGTGAGTATAAGTTGCAGGAACAATGGGGGTATGTTGCAATCTCGTTTATAATAGGGATTGCAATTGCCTTTTCCTCGTCACTTTTATTGATAGTTTTTTGCCTCTTTTTAAATGTTTGCTTCTGTTTATATCGCACTTCGCGTAAAACCTTCATTTTTTGCATTGTAGCGTGCTTTAGTAGCGCTATATACACTTCCTGTGTTCAAGGGTGGAATAAGCCTCTAGGAGAGTCCTATGGGGTTACAAGAGGGGTTATACAAAATATGCCGCTTGTTAATGGGGATCGCCTATCTTTTCAATTTGAAGACCAGAATAAAAATATAGTGCAGTTAAGTTATAGAATAAAATCAGCCTTGGAAAAGGAAAAAATGCAACAATTATACGCAGGGATATCATGTATATTCGAGGGTGAGAGGAAAGAACCGCAAACAGCTCGGAATTTTCATGGTTTTAATTACCGTGATTATTTATATAAGCAACATATTCATTTCACATTTGAGGCTACATATATTTCTGAATGCTATAAAACATCACTGTCGCTCATGCAATGGATTCTTCTTTTGAGGCAACAAGCAATTTCCAAAGTTACAGAAATGTTTCCGGAGCAATCAGGTGCTTTTATGAATGCGTTACTATTTGGTGGTAGACAACAAATGACGTTTGAAGTAGAAGAGCAATATCAACAGTTTGGTCTTGTACACTTGTTAGCAATTTCAGGTTCGCACATTGTATTGTTAATGGCGATAGTATATTTTGTTTTGCTGAGAAGTGGTGCGACGAGGGAGGTAGCAACAATTTGCCTTATCGTCTGTATTCCTTTGTATATGGTTTTAGCAGGGGCGTCACCATCTGTTATAAGAGCTTCTATAACAGGAGTTTTGATGTTGATTGCTTTTATGTGCTCGATTCGTTTATCTAGTTTAGATGCTTTAAGTGTAACAGCTATATGTATGCTTATATATGACCCTTATCTTGTTTTTAATATTGGATTTCAGTTTTCTTTTGTAGGTAGCTTCGCTTTACTTTTGTCTGCTCCGCTATTATTAGGGAGTAGCAACGGAGTAATCCGAAATGCTATTTATATTTCTATCATTTCACAGCTCGTTAGTACTCCGATTTTGTTATATCACTTTGGTTATTTTTCTCCATATAGCATTTTCCTCAATCTCTTATACGTCCCGTTTTTATCTATCATTGTATTACCATGTAGCATTATTATTTTACTGTGTATGCCAATTGTCCCGTTTCTCGCAAAAGGATTTGCGAATGTATTATCAATAGGCTTGAGTATGTCTAATGATTTTCTAAGTTATTGTGAAAGTTTACCATTTACCCAGCTTGTTTTTGGGAAAACGCCCTTTAATCTTGTAGCTGTATATTGCGCGAGTATTGTCAGTATATTGATGGTTTGGGAAAGGAGAGCGCCGAAAAAAATGGTGTGTATAGTTGTAAGTGTATTTCTTTTTATTAGCACGTGTCATTATGTATATCCATATTTTAGAGAAAGCGGAAGTGTAACATTTATTGATGTTGGACAAGGTGATGCAATATTGATTCGCCTTCCGTATGATAAAGGGATTTATCTTATTGATACAGGTGGAACACTTCGTGTGAATAAGGAAGAATGGCAACAAAAAAAGCATGAATTTTCTGTTGGAACTGATGTTTTAATACCCTATTTACAAAAGGAAGGTATTAAAACAATCGATAAATTAATCGTAACGCATGGAGATGCAGATCATATAGGTGCTGCGCAAGAATTATTATCATATATACCTGTAAAAGAAGTTGTATTTGGCCGAAAGGGAAAAGATGCAGTATTAGAAAAAGTAGTAAAGAAAAAGGCATTAGAAAAGGAAATGAAAATAACTGAAGTGGGGGAAGGGGAGAGTTGGAGTATAAATGAAGCAGAATTTTTCGTTTTAGCTCCAAAAGGAAAAGAAAAAAGCGAAAATAACGCTTCAATTGTAATATGGGCAAAATTTGGAGGACTGACGTGGCTATTTACAGGTGATTTAGAAGAAGAAGGAGAGAAGTTTTTAGTATATGCGCATCCAGATTTGCGAGTGGATGTTTTAAAAGTTGCTCATCATGGGAGTAATACGTCATCTATAGAGTCTTTTTTGAACGTTATACAGCCCCGTGTAGCGATTATATCTGTTGGTAAGCAGAATAGATATGGACACCCGCATAAAGAAGTGATAGAGCGTTTTGAGAAGATGGGGAGTGCGATATGGCGCACGGACCAGCAAGGTGCTATTTCCTATGTTTTTAAAGGGGAAAATGGAACCTTTCAAAGTAAAATCACATATGATAAGACATATAATAGTTGAAAAAGAGAAGACTGCCATGAAGTGGCAGCCTTTAAGAACCGATAAATTTAATAACAGTTGCAATGATGAAAAGTGTTGCGAAAAAACCAAATGAGACGATAAATCCTACCCCTGAATCAATAGCGTCATTGCGTTTACTTTGAACGTTTTGTTCAAAATCATTCATTTAGAATCCCTCCCCAACATTCCACTTTAGTATAAAATATTGTCAGAAAAAAATCTACAATTTCCATGTGAAGAGAAAACAAGCTTTTTTGCTACTTTTAGATCATGAAGTAACGTAAGTTTTTTGTTTCCAAGCATGTTAACAGTTGGCACTTATACTCGAATTTTTATTGTGAATAATAAAGGGAAGGTGATTACCGCACACCAATAAGAAACCCGGGGCTTATTGCGTGGCGTTTAATATAAATAAAGGGACGGGTTATAAAGCCTGTTCCTTTGTACTTGTAAAACAAAAGCGAGGGCATTAGTATAAATATATATTGTCAAGTTAGGGAGTAGGAAAAAGTATGAGTGATATACATAAAAAAATTAAAAAGAAACAGTTCGCTCCGTTATATTTACTATATGGAACGGAAGTTTTTTTTATAAATGAAACGATAAAGCTTATTACGACAGAAGCACTTGAAGAGGAAGATAGAGAGTTTAATGTTGTGACATACGATTTGGAAGAAGCGTATTTAGAAGATGTGGTTGAGGATGCGCGTACGCTTCCTTTCTTTGGAGAACGAAAAGTACTGTTAATAAAATCACCGCTATTTCTGACTTCGCAAAAAGAAAAGTTAGAGCAAAATATAAAAATTTTAGAAGAATATATTGGTGAACCTTCTCCATTTTCTATTCTTGTTTTTGTTGCGCCTTACGAAAAACTTGATGAGCGAAAAAAAATTACAAAACTATTAAAGAAAACAGCTGATGTAGTAGAAGCGAATGCGATGCAAGTGCAGGATGTTCAGAAGTGGATTATTGCTCGTGCAGATGAAGTGCATGTGCACATTGATAACGCGGCTGTTAGTTTGTTGCTAGAGCTTGTGGGAAGTAATGTAACGATGTTGGCGAAGGAAATGGACAAGTTAACGTTATACGTTGGTATGGGCGGAGAGATTACGACGAAACTTGTTGCAGAGCTTGTGCCAAAATCAGTTGAGCAAAATGTATTTGCTTTGACAGAAAAAGTGGTAAAAAAAGATATTGCAGGTGCAATGCAAATTTTGGATGGATTATTTACGCAGCAGGAAGAACCGATTAAATTGCTTGCGTTATTAGTGAGTCAATTCCGTTTGTTGTATCAAGTGAAAGAGTTACAGCAACGTGGTTATGGGCAAAATCAAATTGCATCTCATATTGGTGTACATCCGTATCGTGTAAAGTTGGCGATGAATCAAACGAAATTTTTCTCTTTTGAAGAATTAAAAAAAGTGATTATAGAATTAGCGGAAGCTGATTATAGTATGAAGACGGGAAAGATGGATAAGAAACTTGTGCTCGAGTTTTTCTTAATGCGATTAAATCATATGTGATGACACAAAAAAAAGTTCATGTACCTAGTGCATGAACTTTTTTTGTATATAAAAAAACGATCCAAATGGATCGTTTTTTAAACGCCTTACGCGTTTACTTGTTTCGCTAAGCGAGATTTTTGACGAGATGCAGCGTTTTGGTGGATAAGACCTTTACGAGCTGCTTTGTCAAGTTTTTTAGAAGCAGTTTTGAAAGCTTCTTTAGCATTTTCAAGATCGTTATTAGTAACTAAAGCTTCTACAGTTTTAACAGCAGAACGCATGTCAGACTTGATAGAAGCGTTATGTGCACGACGCTCTTCGCTAAGTTTAGCGCGTTTGATAGCAGATTTGATGTTTGCCATACTTTTCACCTCCCTGGTGCAATCGAATGACTCGATTCTTACATAGAACAAGTGATATTCTATCAAACGGTGAAGAGAATTGCAATAGTATATCCATGAAATTTCACGTAAAGGAAAGAATGACCTTATATAACTTTGGGAAATCTAACGATATTTACTATGAATTACGGAGGAGATACGATGAAAGAACCATTGGATTTAAGTAAATATAGCGTTAGAACTGACCTTGCTGTAGAAGCTCATCGAATGTTGCAAGAAAGCCAAGGAGAACAAAAAGGGATACAGGGAGTAATTGTAAAAGAGAGGGAAGAAGAAGGTACTATAATTACAAAAGTAACAATTGATGAAGCTGCCTCTGAAGCGATGGGTAAAAAACCTGGAAATTATTTAACGCTTGAAGTACAAGGTATACGTCAGCAAGATACAGAACTTCAACAAAAGGTGGAGCGTATTTTTGCAAAAGAATTTTCTTATTTCTTAGAAGAGGTTGGTGTTACAAAAGAAGCGAGCTGTTTAATTGTAGGCCTTGGGAATTGGAATGTAACACCGGATGCTCTTGGGCCAATAGTTGTAGAAAATGTATTAGTAACGAGACATTTGTTTCAATTGCAGCCTGAAAGTGTAGAAGAAGGATTTAGGCCTGTTAGTGCAATTCGACCGGGGGTAATGGGAATTACCGGGATCGAAACGAGCGATGTTATTTATGGGATTATTGAGAAGACAAATCCAGACTTTGTAATTGCGATTGACGCATTAGCTGCCCGTTCTATTGAACGAGTAAATAGCACGATACAAATTTCTGATACTGGAATCCATCCAGGATCGGGGGTTGGGAATAAACGTAAGGAACTAAGTAAAGAGACATTAGGTATCCCTGTTATTGCAATTGGTGTTCCGACTGTGGTCGATGCCGTTTCGATTACGAGTGATACGATTGATTTTATTTTGAAACATTTTGGTCGAGAGATGAAAGAAGGAAACAAACCTTCACGATCTTTGTTACCAGCGGGATTTTCATTTGGAGAAAAGAAAAAATTAACAGAAGAAGATATGCCAGATGAAAAGAGCCGAAATATGTTTTTAGGTGCTGTTGGTACGTTGGAAGAAGAAGAAAAAAGAAGGCTGATTTATGAAGTACTATCGCCTCTTGGTCATAATTTAATGGTGACCCCAAAAGAAGTAGATACTTTTATTGAGGATATGGCGAATGTAATAGCGAGTGGTTTAAATGCAGCGCTGCATCATCAAATTGATCAAGATAATACAGGAGCGTATACACATTGAGGGAGAAAGATGATAATAGTTTGAGTCGTTTTGCGCTTTTGTGTATATGTAGTGTAGCTTTATGTTTACTTATGATGATAGCAGGAGTGTCACTTGCTAATCATGGTTTGAAAAGTATGAAAGGTTATCGGCAATTGTCGTATGAACAAATAGCTCATATGACAGGGACAGAGAGTACAGGTGTTGAATCAGAAATTTTGGGTAGTTCGTTTTCAGCTTCAGAAAAACAACAACAATTAGAACGTTTAAGAAGTTTTAATGTTGTAGAAGGAATTGGGATGGCGGTAGCAAGTGTAGCTTATGAAATGACGAAGTTCGGAACGGATATAGTTGTTGGGAAAATAAAGGGGATTTTTAGCTAAGAGTAACATGGGAGGCGGTTGTTTTACTGATTTGTAAGACAACCGTTTTAAAATTTGAAAAGGGTTTGTCTCTTATGGTTTATTCGCATAAGATATAGATAGAATGATTTGTATCGTAAGCAGCACGAGTTTTCATTGAATCTTTGTTGCTCTATTGATATAATCAGTGCTAGTGTATATTGGCGAGACTATTAGGAGTTGAGAACATAGATGAACAAAGAAGAAAGAGCAAAAAGACAGTCCAAAATTCGTAATTTCTCTATTATTGCTCATATTGACCACGGAAAATCAACGTTAGCAGACCGTATTTTAGAGAAAACAAATGCGTTAACACAACGCGAAATGAAAGCTCAGTTGCTTGACTCTATGGATTTAGAGCGTGAGCGTGGTATTACAATTAAATTAAACGCAGTACAATTAAACTATAAAGCAAAAGATGGTGAAGAGTATATTCTTCATTTAATTGATACACCAGGACACGTCGACTTTACGTACGAAGTATCTCGTAGTTTAGCGGCTTGTGAAGGCGCGATTCTTGTAGTAGATGCAGCGCAAGGTATTGAAGCGCAAACGTTAGCGAACGTATACTTAGCGCTTGATAACAACTTAGAAATTTTACCAGTTATCAATAAAATCGACTTACCAAGTGCGGATCCAGAACGTGTACGTCAAGAGGTAGAAGATGTAATTGGTTTAGATGCATCAGAAGCGGTACTTGCTTCTGCGAAAGCTGGAATTGGTATTGAAGAAATTTTAGAACAAATTGTTGAAAAAGTACCAGCTCCAGCAGGTGATTCAGAAGAGCCGTTACAATGTATGATTTTCGACTCTTTATATGATC
Source organism: Bacillus cereus group sp. BfR-BA-01524 (assembly GCF_022662595.1). Classification (NCBI taxonomy): domain Bacteria; kingdom Bacillati; phylum Bacillota; class Bacilli; order Caryophanales; family Bacillaceae; genus Bacillus; species Bacillus cereus group sp. BfR-BA-01524. Next base: position 30,264 of record NZ_JAKUDW010000014.1, read on the forward strand.
CGTACCGTGGTGTAATTGCTTATATCCGTGTTGTAAATGGAACGGTAAAAGTTGGCGATAAAGTACGTATGATGGCAACGGGTAAAGAATTTGAAGTAACAGAAGTAGGTGTATTTACACCGAAAACTACGCAACGTGATGAGTTAACAGTAGGTGATGTAGGTTTCTTAGCAGCATCTATTAAAAACGTAGGTGATACACGTGTTGGTGATACGATTACACATGCGAAACGTCCAGCTGCAGAGGCGTTACCAGGTTACCGTAAATTAAACCCGATGGTATTCTGTGGGCTGTATCCAATTGATTCTGCTCGTTATAACGATTTACGTGATGCGTTAGAAAAATTAGAGTTAAACGATTCTGCTCTTGAGTTTGAACCAGAAACATCTCAAGCGTTAGGATTTGGTTTCCGTTGTGGATTCTTAGGACTTCTTCACATGGAAATCATTCAAGAACGTATTGAACGTGAATTTAAGATTGACTTAATTACAACAGCGCCAAGCGTTATTTATAAAGTTTATTTAACAAACGGTGAAGATGTTATTGTTGATAATCCATCTAATATGCCAGATCCACAGTCTATCGATCGTGTAGAAGAGCCGTTTGTGAAGGCTTCAATTATGGTTCCGAATGACTATGTTGGAGCTGTAATGGAAATTTGCCAAGGTAAACGTGGAACGTTTATTGATATGCAATATTTAGATGAAACGCGTGTTACATTAACATATGAAATCCCGTTATCAGAAATCGTATATGACTTCTTCGATCAATTGAAATCAAATACGAAAGGGTATGCATCATTTGACTACGAGTTAATTGGTTATAAACCATCTAAACTTGTGAAAATGGATATTCTTTTAAATAATGAACAAGTAGATGCTTTATCATTTATCGTACACCGTGATTCAGCGTATGACCGTGGTAAAGTAATTGTAGAGAAATTAAAAGAATTAATTCCGAGACAACAGTTCGAAGTGCCAATTCAGGCGACTATCGGAAATAAAGTTGTAGCCCGTTCTACAATTAAGGCGATGCGTAAAAACGTACTTGCAAAATGTTACGGCGGTGACATTTCTCGTAAGCGTAAACTTCTTGATAAGCAAAAAGAAGGTAAAAAACGTATGAAGTCTGTTGGTTCTGTAGAAGTGCCGCAAGAGGCATTCATGGCTGTACTGAAAATGGATGACAACTAATATTTGAAATAAAAAAGAAGTCGTTTGTGCGGCTTCTTTTTTCTGTATAATTACTTTTTAGACATCTGAGCAGCTCTCATTTACAATAATGAGAGAGCTTTTTAGTTCATATAGAGTTAGGAGATTGTTAATGTCCGAAAATATTCGAAAAGATATTCAAGATAAAATACAAAATGGCAATTTTAATTGTGAAAAGGAATTGACGCTTTCTATTATTAGTGGAAAGTGGAAAGTTGTGATACTGTGGCATCTTGGTGTGGAAGGGCCTCATCGTTTTAGTGAATTACAACGGTTATTCCCAAGCATTTCTCATAAAGTTTTGTCGAACCAATTAAAAGAGTTAATGGAAGATGGGATTGTTGATCGAACAGTATATCCCGAAATTCCTCCTCGTGTTGAGTATTATATGACGGAACTAGGCATGTCGCTTTTACCGATCGTTGAAATGATGTATGATTGGGGAAAAATGCGAATGGAACAAATTCGTAATACGTTAGAGAAGTAGAGAATCCTCCGGAGTGCGGAGGTTTTCTTTTTAGAAAGGTAGGAGTTATATTTGGTACAAGCTGCATATATTCATATTCCGTTTTGTCAGCACATTTGTCACTATTGTGATTTTAATAAAGTGTTTATTGAACGCCAACCGGTTGATCAATATTTAGATTATTTAGAGAAGGAAATAATAAATACGGTTCAAAAAGTTCCGTTTGATAGTATGAAAACGATTTTTGTGGGCGGTGGAACTCCGACAGCGTTAAATATGGAACAGACAAAAAAATTACTCGAGATTATTAATCGTCATTTGCGTCCGTTTGCTCCGAATTGTGAATTGACATTTGAAGCGAATCCAGGAGATCTACCGAAAGAGAAGTTGAATGTACTACTAGAAGGTGGAGTGAATCGAATTAGTTTTGGTGTGCAAACGTTCCGTGATGAACTGCTTGAGAAAATCGGGCGCAAGCATACGAGGGAAGATGCATTCCTAGCGATTCGAGAAGCTCGGGAAGTAGGCTTTAAAAATATTAATGTAGATATTATTTATGCTTTGCCAGGACAAACGATAGAAGATGTGATGGAAACATTAGACATTGCTTTTACGCTTGGTGTACAACATTTCTCGGCATATTCATTAATTGTGGAACCAAAAACAGTGTTTTATAACTTAATGAATAAAGGGAAATTGCGTCTTCCGGGTGAAGACCATGAAGCGAAAATGTATGAAATGGTAATGGATGAAATGGAGAAAAACGGTTATAACCAGTATGAAATTAGTAATTTCTCAAAAGGTGACAATAAAAGTAAACATAATCTCACATACTGGAATAATGAAGAGTATTATGGCTTTGGAGCTGGAGCTCATAGTTATGTGAATGGGGAACGTATTCAAAATGTAGGTCCGCTGAAGCAATATTTTAATAAAATTGATGAAACAGGATTTCCGTATTTAGATGTTCATAAGGTGACGGAGAAAGAAAGAATGGAAGAAGAACTGTTCTTAGGACTTCGAAAAACGAAAGGTGTTTCTAAAACGGCATTCCGCAATAAATTTAATGTGGAGATGGATCAAGTTTTCGCGAAGCAGTTACAAAGCAATCAAGAACAGGGATTACTTGAAGAGGAAAATGGACATGTGCGTTTAACGCGAAAAGGAAAATTATTAGGGAATGAAGTATTCCAATCATTTTTGATTGACTAATTAAATGTTTCATGGGCGTGAAAAAGTTTCATTATTTCGTGACGTTTCCGTTGACAATTGAATGTCAATTTTGGTAAGTTATTAATAGATTTAGCACTCGAAGACAAAGAGTGCTAACAGAGGTGATGATGAGATGCTTACGGAACGTCAGCTCTTAATTTTACAAACAATTATTGATGACTTTATTGGATCAGCGCAGCCTGTTGGGTCTAGAACGTTGGCTAAAAAAGATCAAATTACATTTAGTTCAGCTACTATTCGAAATGAAATGGCGGACTTAGAAGAATTAGGTTTTATTGAAAAAACACACAGTTCTTCTGGACGTGTTCCTTCTGAGAAAGGCTACCGATTTTATGTAGACCATCTTTTAGCGCCGCAAAACTTACCGAACGCTGAAATTGTACAAATTAAAGATTTATTTGCTGAAAGAATTTTTGAAGCGGAAAAAATTGCACAGCAATCTGCTCAAATTTTATCAGAACTTACGAATTATACGGCCATTGTTCTTGGACCGAAGTTAAGTACAAATAAACTTAAAAATGTACAAATTGTGCCGCTTGATCGTCAAACTGCAGTCGCTATTATTGTAACTGATACAGGGCATGTACAAAGTAAAACGATTACCGTTCCGGAATCTGTTGATTTATCAGATTTAGAAAAAATGGTTAATATTTTAAATGAAAAGCTATCTGGCGTACCGATGGAAGAACTTCATAATAAAATCTTTAAGGAAATTGTTACAGTTTTACGTGGGTATGTTCATAATTACGATAGTGCAATAAAAATGTTAGATGGTACATTTCAAGTTCCGTTATCGGAAAAGATATACTTTGGAGGCAAAGCAAATATGCTTTCGCAGCCAGAGTTCCATGACATTCAAAAGGTTAGATCTTTGCTTACCATGATTGATAATGAAGCCGAATTTTATGACATTTTGCGTCATAAACAAGTCGGGATTCAAGTGAAAATTGGTAGGGAAAACACTTCGACGGCTATGGAGGATTGCAGTTTAATTTCTGCAACATATTCGATCGGCGAAGAGCAACTTGGAACAATTGCTATTTTAGGTCCTACGAGAATGCAATATTCTCGTGTAATTAGTTTGTTACAGTTATTTACGAGACAATTTACTGATGGACTTAAAAAGTAAATGAGAGTAATACATTCGCTCAAGTGATGAAATTTTCATTGCTGTGTGTAATATATAATGTTTAGGTAATCATGCTATACATGATACCTAATACCTTTTAAGGAGGTGAATATTGTGGAAGAGCGTAACGAACAAGTGGTAGAAGAAGTAAAAGAAGTGCAAGTTGAAGAAGCTGTCACGCCAGAAAACAGTGAAGAAACTGTAGAAGAAAAAAGTGAGGCTGCTCTTTTACAAGAAAAAGTAGATGAGTTACAAGCGAAACTAACGGAAACGGAAGGTCGCACATTACGTCTACAAGCTGATTTTGAAAATTATAAGCGCCGTGTCCAAATGGATAAACAGGCTGCTGAAAAATATAGAGCACAAAGTCTAGTTTCAGACATTTTGCCAGCTCTTGATAATTTTGAAAGAGCGATGCAAGTGGAAGCAACTGATGAGCAAACGAAATCCTTATTACAAGGTATGGAAATGGTGCATCGTCAATTGCTAGAAGCGTTGACTAAAGAAGGTGTGGAAGTGATTGGAGCTGTTGGTAAACAGTTTGATCCTAATGAACACCAAGCTATTATGCAAGTGGAAGACAGTGAATTTGAATCAAACGCGGTTGTGGAAGAATTCCAAAAAGGTTATAAACTAAAAGATCGTGTAATTCGCCCATCAATGGTAAAAGTAAATCAATAATTTACATAAAAGTAGGAGGATTAGCCATGAGTAAAATTATCGGTATTGACTTAGGTACAACAAACTCTTGTGTAGCTGTTATGGAAGGTGGAGAACCAAAGGTTATCCCAAATCCAGAAGGCAACCGTACAACACCTTCTGTTGTAGCTTTCAAAAATGAAGAACGTCAAGTTGGGGAAGTTGCAAAGCGTCAAGCAATTACAAACCCAAATACAATCATGTCTGTTAAACGTCATATGGGTACAGACTACAAAGTAGAAGTTGAAGGTAAAGATTACACACCTCAAGAAATTTCTGCAATCATTTTACAAAACTTAAAAGCTTCTGCTGAAGCATACTTAGGTGAAACAGTAACGAAAGCTGTTATTACAGTACCTGCATACTTCAACGATGCAGAGCGTCAAGCAACGAAAGATGCTGGTCGTATCGCTGGTTTAGAAGTTGAGCGTATCATTAATGAGCCAACAGCAGCAGCACTTGCTTACGGTTTAGAAAAACAAGATGAAGAACAAAAAATCTTAGTATATGACTTAGGTGGCGGTACATTTGACGTATCTATCCTTGAGTTAGCAGACGGCACATTCGAAGTTATTTCAACTGCTGGTGACAACCGTCTTGGTGGAGATGACTTTGACCAAGTTATCATCGATCACTTAGTAGCTGAGTTCAAAAAAGAAAATAACATTGATTTAAGCCAAGATAAAATGGCGCTTCAACGCTTGAAAGATGCAGCTGAAAAAGCGAAAAAAGATCTTTCTGGTGTAACACAAACACAAATTTCATTACCATTCATTAGTGCTGGAGCTGCTGGTCCATTACACTTAGAATTAACGTTAACAAGAGCGAAATTCGAAGAACTTTCAGCAGGTCTTGTTGAAAGAACATTAGAGCCAACTCGTCGTGCATTAAAAGACGCTGGTTTTGCTCCAAGCGAATTAGATAAAGTTATTCTTGTTGGTGGATCTACTCGTATCCCAGCTGTACAAGAAGCTATTAAACGTGAAACTGGTAAAGAGCCATATAAAGGTGTAAACCCTGATGAAGTTGTAGCATTAGGTGCTGCAGTTCAAGGTGGCGTACTTACTGGTGATGTAGAAGGCGTACTATTATTAGATGTAACTCCACTTTCTTTAGGTATTGAAACTATGGGTGGTGTGTTCACGAAATTAATCGAGCGTAACACTACAATTCCAACAAGTAAGTCACAAGTATTCTCAACAGCTGCTGATAACCAACCAGCAGTAGACATTCACGTATTACAAGGTGAGCGTCCAATGTCAGCTGACAACAAAACGTTAGGTCGTTTCCAATTAACAGACCTTCCACCAGCACCACGTGGTATTCCACAAATCGAAGTAACATTCGATATTGATGCGAACGGTATTGTTAACGTACGTGCGAAAGACTTAGGAACAAGCAAAGAGCAAGCTATTACAATCCAATCTTCTTCAGGTCTTTCTGATGAAGAAGTAGATCGTATGGTACAAGAAGCAGAAGCAAATGCTGACGCTGACCAAAAACGTAAGGAAGAAGTTGAACTTCGTAACGAAGCTGACCAACTTGTATTCCAAACAGACAAAGTTGTAAAAGATTTAGAAGGTAAAGTAGATGCAGCTGAAGTTGCAAAAGCAACAGAAGCGAAAGAAGCATTACAAGCTGCAATTGAGAAAAACGAGCTTGAGGAAATTCGTGCGAAAAAAGACGCTTTACAAGAAATCGTACAACAATTAAGTGTTAAATTATACGAGCAAGCTCAAGCAGCTGCTGGTCAAGCAGAAGGTGCGCAAGGTGCACAAGACGCTGGCGTGAAGAAAGATAATGTAGTTGACGCTGAGTTTGAAGAAGTAAAAGAAGACAAGTAATTCAACTGCAAAGATAATAAGTAAGATGACAAAAAGTCAAAGTCAAGCGTGCCTTGACTTTGGCTTTTTTCACGAATGAGGAGAAATGTGTGAGGTTCTTAAGTTTTTTGCTTTGCATACTGTAAGTGAGGAAACTTTGTTGCAAAGCACTTTCTTTCGGTGTTAAAATTACGTTTATGTGAAAGATTCGGGGGTTGCAAATTTATGAGTAAACGAGACTATTATGAGGTCCTTGGACTTAGCAAGGGCGCTTCAACAGATGAAATTAAAAAAGCGTATCGTCGTTTGGCTAAAAAATACCATCCAGACGTAAGCAAAGAAGAAAATGCGCTTGAAAAGTTTAAAGAAGTACAAGAAGCATACGAAGTGTTAAGTGATGATCAAAAGCGTGCGCAGTACGATCAATTTGGTCATGCTGGTGCAAATCAAGGCTTCGGTGGATTTGGCGGCGGAGGAGACTTCGGCGGTGGCTTCGGTTTTGAAGATATATTTAGTTCTTTCTTTGGCGGTGGTGGTGGCAGACGTCGTGATCCGAATGCTCCGCGCCAAGGTGCTGACTTACAATATCAAGTCACTTTAGATTTTGAAGAAGCTATTTTTGGTAAAGAATTAAACGTGGAAATTCCAGTAGAAGATCCATGTGATACTTGTAAAGGTAGCGGTGCAAAACCAGGAACTTCAAAAGAAACATGTAAACATTGTTCAGGATCAGGTCAAGTGAGTGTAGAACAAAATACACCGTTTGGTCGTATTGTGAACCGTCAAGCTTGTGGTCATTGTTCAGGTACTGGGCAAATGATTAAAGAAAAATGTACGACATGTCACGGTTCTGGTAAAGTTCGTAAACGCAAAAAAATCAATGTTAAAATTCCAGCAGGTATCGATAATGGTCAACAAATTCGTGTATCTGGAAAAGGTGAAGCTGGCGTAAATGGTGGACCAGCAGGAGATTTATATGTAGTCGTTCATGTAAGAAGTCATGAATTCTTTGAGCGTGAAGGAGATCACATTATTTGCGAAATGCCATTAACATTTGCACAAATGGCACTTGGTGCTGAAGTGGAAGTTCCTACTGTTCATGGTAAAGTGAAGCTGAAAATCCCAGCAGGAACACAAACTGGAACAGAATTCCGCTTAAAAGGAAAAGGTGCTCCGAACGTACGTGGATACGGTCAAGGAGATCAATATGTAGTCGTTCGCGTTGTTGTACCGACGAAATTGACTTCACATCAAAAAGATTTATTACGTGAATTTGCAGGGCAAGAAGAGCAGGATGATAGTTTGTTTGGAAAGCTTAAACGTGCTTTCAAAGGGGAATAATGGAAATAAAAAATGGAGTTGGTAAATTGTGAAATGGTCAGAAGTTAGTATTCATACAACAGAAGAAGCAGTAGAAGCTGTCTCTCATATTTTACACGAGGCTGGTGCTAGTGGAGTTGCTATTGAGGACCCAGCGGAGTTAACGAAAGAGCGCGAGCAACAATATGGTGAAATTTATGCATTGAATCCAGATGAATATCCGGCGGAAGGTGTATTAATAAAAGCATATTTTCCGCAAACGGATTCTTTACATGAAACGATTGCAGGTGTAAAATCATCTATTGATGTGCTTCCTTCTTACGACATTGAAATTGGTACTGGAAATATTACCGTTAACGAAGTCAATGAAGAAGATTGGGCTACTGCTTGGAAAAAATATTACCATCCAGTACAAATTTCTGATACATTCACAATCGTACCGACGTGGGAAGAATATACACCATCTTCTCCTGATGAAAAAATCATTGAATTAGACCCAGGTATGGCGTTTGGTACAGGAACTCATCCAACAACAACGATGTGTATTCGTGCTTTAGAAAAAACAGTACAGCCAGGTGACGCTATCATTGATGTAGGAACAGGTTCTGGTGTGCTTAGTATTGCAGCGGCAAAATTAGGTGCGTCTTCTGTTCAAGCATATGATTTAGATCCGGTTGCAGTTGAAAGTGCAGAAATGAATGTGCGTTTAAATAAAACAGATGATATCGTGTCTGTTGGGCAAAATAGTCTTTTAGAAGGTATTGAAGGTCCTGTTGATTTAATCGTAGCTAACTTATTAGCAGAAATTATTCTTTTATTCCCTGAAGATGCAGCGAGAGTTGTGAAGTCAGGTGGATTATTTATTACATCGGGCATTATTGCTGCGAAGGAAAAAGTAATTTCTGAGGCGTTAGAACAAGCTGGATTTACAATTGAAGAAGTGTTACGAGTGGAAGATTGGGTAGCAATTATTGCACGAAATGCGTAATATAGATTTTAGTCTATAATGAAAAGGGGAGTCTCTCACTATAAGGTGAGGGACTTGCCGTTTGTTATATGAAAAATGATAATGTTTCGTTCTTTTCGTAAGTGTTGACTTACGAAAGGAACGAAACTCTACTAAGGTGATTATATGCAACGTTATTTTGTAGAAGAAAAACATGTAAGTGAAGCAAAAATTCGCATTGTAGGTGATGATGTACATCACATTGCGAGAGTAATGCGTATGACAGCTGGCGATCAAATTTATTGCTGTGTAAACGGAAAAACAGCAGTATGTTCAATTGATGAAATTACCAGTGAATTTATTAATACGGCTATTGTAGAATGGGTAGAGGCGTCAAGTGAACTTCCTGTTTTCGTGACGATTGCAAGTGGACTGCCAAAAGGAGACAAGCTAGAGTTAATTTTTCAAAAAGGAACTGAGCTTGGGGCAGCTGCATTCTTACCATTTCAAGCATCTCGCTCTATCGTAAAATGGGATGCGAAAAAAGCTGATAAAAAAGTTGAGCGTTTAAGAAAAATTGTGAAAGAAGCTGCGGAACAATCACATAGAAGTGAAATTCCAGAAGTACATGCTCCGGCATCATTTAAGCAATTGCTTTCAATGAGTGGTGAGTATGATGTTTGTCTTGTTGCTTACGAAGAGGAAGCAAAACAAGGCGAGAAATCTAATTTTGCGAAAGCTTTAACGATAATGAAACCAGGTCAAAAACTATTGATTGTATTTGGCCCAGAAGGCGGTTTAGCTGAGGAAGAGATTACAGCGCTTCGTGAACATAAATTTGTACCATGTAGTTTAGGACCAAGAATTTTAAGAACAGAAACGGCGCCGTTATACGCGTTAAGTGCTGCTTCGTATCATTTTGAATTGATGGGGTGATGATCAATGTCAACTGTTGCGTTCCATACGTTAGGTTGTAAAGTAAACCACTATGAAACAGAAGCCATTTGGCAATTGTTTAAACAAGGTGGTTATGAAAGAACAGAATATGAAAAGAAAGCTGATGTATATGTTATTAACACATGTACAGTAACGAATACTGGGGACAAAAAAAGCCGTCAAGTAATCAGACGTGCTGTGCGTCAAAATCCAGATGCAGTTATTTGTGTAACGGGATGTTATGCACAAACATCTCCAGCTGAAATTATGGCGATTCCAGGTGTAGATATCGTAGTTGGTACACAGGATCGTGAAAAGATGTTAGATTACATCGAAGAATTCCGTAAAGAGCGTCAACCAATTAATGCTGTCCGCAATATTATGAAAACACGTGTGTACGAAGAACTTGATGTACCTTATTTCACGGATCGTACACGTGCGTCTTTAAAAATACAAGAGGGTTGCAATAACTTCTGTACATTCTGTATCATTCCTTGGGCGCGTGGTTTAATGCGTTCTCGTGATGGAAAGGAAGTTATTAAACAAGCACAACAATTAGTGGATGCAGGCTATAAAGAAATCGTATTAACGGGTATTCATACAGGTGGATACGGCGAAGATATAAAAGATTATAACTTAGCTGGATTACTTCGTGATATGGAAGCGGAAGTAGGCGGATTAAAACGCCTTCGTATTTCTTCTATTGAAGCGAGTCAAATTTCAGATGAAGTAATTGAAGTGTTAGATAAATCTGAAGTAGTTGTACGTCACTTGCATATCCCGTTGCAATCTGGCTCTAATACTGTATTAAAACGTATGCGTCGTAAATATACGATGGAATTCTTCCAAGAGCGTTTAGATCGTTTGAAAGAAGCGTTACCAGGCCTTGCAATTACATCTGACGTAATCGTTGGTTTCCCAGGTGAAGCAGAAGAAGAATTCATGGAAACATACAATTTTATTAAAGAGAACCGCTTCTCTGAGTTACACGTGTTCCCTTATTCAAAACGTACAGGAACACCTGCAGCGCGCATGGAAGATCAAGTTCCTGAAGATGTGAAGAACGATCGTGTTCATCGTTTAATTGAGTTATCTAATCAATTAGCGAAAGAATATGCATCAGCGTTTGAAGGTGAAGTGCTTGAAATTATTCCGGAAGAGCAATTTAAAGAGGGCGACCGTGAAGGGTTATATGTAGGTTATACAGATAACTACTTGAAAATTGTATTTGAAGGATCAGAAGAATTAATTGGTAAGCTAGTGAAAGTGAAAATTACGAAAGCTGGTTATCCATATAACGAAGCGCAATTTGTTCGTGTTCTTGAAGATGATGTGAAAAAAGAATCAGCAAGCGCATAAAAAGAGCGTGCAACCGGAAACGGTTTGCATGCTTTCTTTATTTTTGAAGAGGTTAAGTACTAGAAGGTGGGGAGGCGTTTCGTGCATCCCTGTATGAAAAAAGATGAAATGATAAAAATATAGTTATCTTCATGAAAGAAGGATACTAGCTATTTGCATAACTTTTGAAAAGGAAATGCTTCTATTCTTCTTTTATTCTGCCAAATAGTTGACCTGAAGTGATAAAATGTATTATAATCGTAAAAGACATGCTGAAGAAGTGTTTCTTTTTGCATGCTGAAGTTAGTATGTAAGTGTGATGTTTCGGAGGGAGGGAAAGAGAATGTCAAAAACAGTCGTTCGTAAAAACGAGTCTTTGGAGGATGCACTTCGCCGTTTTAAAAGATCGGTTTCTAAAACTGGTACACTTGCTGAAGCAAGAAAGCGCGAGTTTTATGAAAAACCAAGTGTAAAACGTAAGAAGAAATCTGAAGCGGCAAGAAAGCGTAAATTCTAAGAGAGGGTGTAAGTTATGAGTCTTCTCGGTCGTTTAAACGATGATATGAAACAAGCGATGAAGAATAAACAAAAAGAAAAATTAACCGTTATTCGTATGGTTAAGGCTGCTTTACAAAATGAAGGTATTAAACTGCAACATACTCTTACTGAAGAAGAGGAAGTAACAGTTTTAGCTCGTGAAGTAAAACAGTATAAGGACTCCCTCCTTGAATTTAAAAAAGCTGGTCGTGAAGACCTTGTTAATAAACTGCAAAGTGAAATTCAGATTTTAAGCGCATATTTGCCAGAGCAATTAACTGAAGAAGAACTAGTTGATGTAATCAAGCAAGTTATTTCTGAAGTTGGTGCGACTTCTAAAGCAGATATGGGTAAGGTGATGACTGCTGTTATGCCGAAAGTAAAAGGTAAAACAGACGGATCACTTGTGAATAAGTTGGTTATCCAGCTATTAGCATAAAAAAACGTCTCATTTCGTATGAGACGTTTTTTTATTGTTCTTATTAAGGAAAAACACTATATTGCTTAAAAAGCGTTTCTGTAAGTGATAGAAACGCCTCTGGTATGTAAAAAAGGTAACGGCCTTAGTTGTGATTAATCCCACCATAAAAAAAGCTTTTTCGTTTTCTTAATTTCTTCGACTAACTCCTCAATGCTTTCTATTCCTTGTTCCACTATATCTGGACAAAATTCATACATTTCTTGCGCGAAAGATTGCATTTCTTCGTCTGTAGGTAACACGCTAAAAATGGCATCAACCCAGTCATGATCTGCACCGATTATGATAAAAGGATAGCGATCATTCCATTTTCTTAGTTTAAAAATAACATCTATATTGCTAACTTCGTAATTAACGCCATTTGTTTGTTGGATTGTAAGGATATCAAATTGGCCATTTCCTTGTGTAATTGCAATTCTACACTTACTCTTACTTCCTTGACTAAAACTTCTTTCGCAAATAAAAGCTAAGTATCCAAGCTTCTGAACCTCAGATTGAAGTTTTATAACTTGCTGTTCAGCATAATTCTCAAAGGTAACGAAAGAGACTCCGGCTATTTTAGATTTTGAATCAGTTGCATAAAAGGGCTGGATGCTGCTGTTAGTAACTTGTTTTATAACATTTAAAATTTCTTGACTAAATCCAATTTCCTTTCGTATTTCCTCGCTTATTAATTCATTTTTTGTTTTTTAATGACTCCTAATATTTTTTTGAAATTCATATAACAACCACCTATAAGATATTCTTACTTACACCGCAAAATTCAGAGTGGAGCAATTTCCTTTTTCGAATTTTATCTTATTTGTCTAATGAATGACAACTACTTATTCTATGGTCAGTATGTCACACCCAGAACAAATTGTAACAGGGTTTTTCAAGTTTCTAACTGCTCGCTAGGCTCAATTTCTTAATGTAACTTGTACTGATATCCCCTAGGGGCGCATATTCTTGTATTAATACTTCTATTATTATGGGTAACATCCTCTGATCCATCATTGTCCCGATAAATATGATTTCATATAGCGACTGTTTTAATTAACATGAGATGAACACTTACAGAATATAGTTATGTTAGTGAAGTCGTTATAACACGATAGGCACTTGTGAAGAAATACATATATATATGGGATGAGGAGGGGGTCTTTCGAGATGAAGAAATTAGAACAAATGAAAAATTGGTTAACAAAACAAGTAGACCTACCAGTGGATGTATTAATGGATCTGCCTCGGATTACTCTTGTTGGGCAAATACATATTTATATAGAAAATCATCGGGGGCTATTAGTGTTTTCAGATAAAGAAGTGCGATTGCTTTTAAAACACGGTCAATTACTAATTAAAGGACAATCCTTTGTTATTAAAACGATTCTTCCAGAGGAGCTTTTGCTCGAAGGGATAATTGAGCAAGTAACATTTTTAGAAAATGAGAAAAAAGGTGATTGAAGTGAAACTTCCATTTGTGAAGTTTTTCTTCTTTATCTTGTAAAAGTTCCGTTGATAGAGATCGATTACATTTTTACTCTGTTTCATTTTAGTACGAGCTATTTTAATGCTTCAAATGAAAAGTGGTATATCTACTTTTAGAAAGGTAGTGAAGGTGGTAAATGAAAAATAAATGGTTTATAAAGTGGCTTGGATATGTAAAAGTGCGAATTGAAGGTAGAGGAGCGGAACGGTTTGTTAATGAATGTGTACGGAGGAATTTATTAGTTTGGGATGTTAGGAAGATAGCTGATGAAACGTTAGTTTTTTGTATGTTGTTACGCGATGTGAAAAAAATAAAACCAATTTATAGAAAAAATGAATGTAAATTATATTTTATTGGACGTTATGGTTTTCCTTTTTGGAATAAGCGTTTAATTAAAAACAGTGGATTTTTAATTGGGTTTTTAATTTTCTTTTTTGGCGTGATTACAATGTCAAATATGGTTTGGAAAATTGAAATTTCAGGAGCAAAACCTGAAACAGAATATATATTGATGAAAGAATTGGATAAAATGGGTATTCAAAAAGGGAAACTACAGTTTCAAATGCCGAATGTAGAAGATGTACAACGCCATTTGACAGATAATATTAATGCCATTACTTGGGCGGGACTAGAAGTAAGAGGAACAACGTATCATTTTAAAATCGTTGAAAAAAACGAACCGAAAAAAGAAAAGGAACAAAGGCCGCAAAATTTAGTAGCAAAAAAAGAAGCGATTATTACAAAAACGTTTGTAGAAGTTGGAAAGCCGGTTGTACTGAAAAATGATCATGTAGAAAAAGGGCAGATTCTCGTATCGGGAATATATGGTAATGAGGAAAGTCCGACGATTGTTTCAGCGAAAGGTATTGTGTATGGCGAAACGTGGTATACGTCTAAGGTAGATGTCCCACTAAAGACGCAATTCCAAGTGTATACTGGTAATGTATATAATGAACATTTTCTTAAATTTGGGGATATGAAAATAAAAATATGGGGATTTCAACATGATAAGTATAAACGCTCTCGTACTGAAAGTGTAAAGCATGATGTGAAATTATTTGGTTTTACACTGCCGATTGCATATGAAAAAGATGTTGTAAGAGAAGAGGAAGAAGCGAATCGAGAATATACAGAAAAGCAAGCGCTGAAAGTAGCGAAAGAGATGGCTGAAAAAGAACTAAAGAAAAAATTGGATGAACATGCTATGATTGTAAGTGATAAGATTTTGAGTAAAAAGGTTGAGGCGGATCAACTAAAAGTCACATTGCATTATACTGTGGTTGAAAATATTGCAGAGCCACAACCAATATCCGAATCCGATATTCAAGGAGACTGAGTAATGGCAGAACAATTAGTAGAAATGAACCAACAATTGGAAAATACTAACGAAGCAATCGCTCTTTTTGGAGTCAATGATGCGCATTTAAAAGTAATTGAACGAGAACTGAATGTATCGATCGTAACTAGAGGAGAAACTGTTCATGTATCTGGGGCAGTTGAAACGGTGACACTCGTAGAAAAAATCTTACAGCAATTACTTGTTGTAATTCGTAAAAGTATATCAATTTCAGAGAGAGATGTTGCGTATGCAATTCAGCTCGCACAACAAGGGAAAATTGCTCAATTTGAAGAGTTATATGAAGAAGAAATTTTCAAGACTGCAAAAGGTAAATCCATTCGTGTAAAAACAATGGGGCAAAGACGATATATTCATGCGATGAAGAAGAATGATATTGTCTTTGGGATAGGGCCTGCAGGAACTGGAAAAACATACTTAGCTGTAGTAATGGCTGTGAGGGCTTTAAAACAAGGATATGTAAAGAAAATTATTTTAACAAGACCTGCTGTAGAAGCTGGAGAAAATTTAGGTTTTTTACCAGGGGATTTGAAAGAGAAGGTGGATCCATACTTACGTCCATTATATGATGCCTTACATGATATTCTTGGACAAGAATATACGCAGCGTATGATGGAGCGAGGAGTAATTGAAATCGCGCCGCTTGCTTATATGAGGGGACGTACGCTTGATGATTCATTTGTTATTTTAGATGAGGCTCAAAATACAACGGGTGCTCAAATAAAAATGTTTTTAACAAGGTTAGGTTTTAGTTCTAAAATGGTTATTACAGGAGATCCTTCACAAGTAGACTTGCCGAAAGGGGTAAAATCAGGGCTATCTATAGCTGCTAATATTTTATCTGGTGTATCAGGTCTGTCATTTATTACATTAGAACAAACGGACGTTGTGAGACATCCATTGGTGCAACGTATTATTGAGGCATATGATAAAATGGAATGATCCTATTTGTCAGGATCATTTCTTTTTGTATGATAAGGTTGGCGAACGTCGTATTTTTTACTATCATGAAAGATAAGGAAAATAAACTATAGGTACTGGTATAAAATGTTGCCTCAAAGTATCGTTGGGTAGAAGAAATGAAAGCTATAAATAGTTTCACTTTATTTCTGGAGAGGAGAAGGTATTGAAATCATGTCAAGATCTCAAGAAATTTCTAAGTGGTTTCGTAATTTACAACATTCGAAAAAACTAAGTTGGATTTCTTACGTTGTATTAGGAGCAGTGCTGTTTTTTGCGCTTATGAATAATGTAAAACCAGAGCAATTAGATGTTAACATGTATTCTATTGCGAAAAAGACAATCCATTCTCCTATAAAAATTGAAGATAAAGTTACAACGGATAAAAAGAAAAAAGAAGCCGCTACAAAAGTTGAAGATCAATATACATATAAAAGTGAGTATAAACAAAATAAAGTTGATATTGTGAATGACGTCTTTGCTAAAGTAGATGAAGTGGTGCAAGAGATTAAAGCTGTTGGACCGGATGATCAAAAAAAGATGACTGATGCTGAGAAAGTGGACAAGTTAAAAAAGAAACTACCCACTGACTTAACGAAAGAATTATCTGATTCAAACTTACTAAATTTGATTAATGCAGATTCGAGCCAATTAGTATTAGCGAAAGATGCTGCGGTCACAGCGATTAATAGTATCATGACTGAGCATATTAAAATGGACGAATTGAAAGATGCGAAAGAACGATATGTAAGTGAGATGAATAGTGTTAATGTTGATAATGGTTTAAAAGAGTCAATTAAGGCGCTAGGAAGATATGCGATTTCAGCGAACTATTTTTATGACCCGACCTTAACGAAAGAGAAGAGAAAAGCAGAGGAAGATTTAGTTCCACCTGTTTATATTCTTCAAGGGCAAGTTCTTGTTAGAGAAGGTGAAACAATTTCAAGTGATGTGTATAATCAGTTGAAATTAGTTGGTTTGTTAGAAAAAGGGAACGGCTTTCAACCTTATGTTGGATTAGCGGTACTCATTGGTGTGTTACTATACTTTATGCATAAACAATTTGAATTATTTTTAAAGAGAAAAAGAGAAGATAGACCGTATGTTTTAGCGTATATTACAATTTTGTCTATTACAATCGTCTTAATGAAAATCATTAGTTTATTTCAAAAACTTGAATATGCAGGGATTGCATATGTTGTCCCAGTTGCGATGGGAACAATACTTGTAAAACTAATGATTGGTGATCGATTTGTCTTTTTAACGAGTATGATTTTTTCTGTATGCGGAAGTATTATGTTTAATGAAGGAGTAACGAGTACATTAAATTATAGTGTAGGGATTTACGTATTGTTAAGTTCATTATCGGTTAGTATTTTCTTGCGAGAAAAAAATCGTCGTACAATGATTTTACAAGCTGGTATACTCGTTTCTGTATTAAATGTAGTCGTATTAGCGGCGCTCTTATTATTACGTAATGGGAATTTTTCGCCTCTTGAAATTGGTACGCAATTATTAATGGCTTCACTTTCAGGGATTATATCATCCGTTTTGGCTATGGGGATTTTACCATATTTAGAAAGTGGACTTGGAATCGTATCAAGTATGAAGCTTATGGAACTATCAAGTCCAAATCATCCGCTTTTACGCAGAATTTTGTTAGAAGCGCCAGGGACATATCATCATAGTGTAATGGTAGCGAATCTTTCTGAGGCTGCTTGTGAAGCAGTGGGGGCAAATGGTGTATTAGCGCGTGTAGGGGCATATTATCATGATGTAGGAAAAACAGTACAACCGCAATTCTTTATTGAAAACCAAATGGGAATTGAAAACCCGCATGATAAATTAGATCCTGTAACGAGTAAAGATATTATAATTGCTCACGTAACGGATGGAGTAAGAATGCTCGAAGAATATCATATTCCACAAGAAATTATTGATATCGCTGGGCAACATCACGGTACAACGTTACTGAAATATTTTTATTATAAAGCTATTAAAGAAGATAAAGAAAAATATACAGAAGAGATGTTCCGTTATCCAGGTTCAAAAGCAACTTCGAAAGAATCGGCAATTGTTGGTATTGCTGATAGTGTAGAAGCTGCGGTACGTTCTATGAATCACCCAACGCCAGAACAAATTAATAATTTGGTGCAAAGTATTATTAAAGATCGACTGCAAGACGGTCAATTTAGTGAATGTGATTTGACGTTTAAGGAACTACAAATCGTTGGAAAAACGTTGTGTGAAACGTTAAATGGTATTTTCCATTCGCGTATTACATATCCGGAACCTCCGGAAGAAAAGGAGAAAGAATGAGTTTGTTAATTGATTTTATTGATGAAACAGAAGAAGTAAAAGAAGAGTATATGAGTTTAATTCGTGAAGTGTTAGAAAAAGCAGCTCAAATGGAAAATATCGAGGATGGTGCGGAGGTATCGGTGACATTTGTAGATAATGAGCGCATTAGAGAAATTAATCGTGATTACCGAGATAAAGATCAACCTACAGATGTAATATCCTTTGCCATGGAAGAGATGGGAGAAGGAGAAATGGAGATTGTTGGTGCAGAGATGCCGCGCATGTTAGGTGATCTTATTATCTCTATTCCGAGGGCGAAAGAGCAAGCTGAAGAGTACGGACATTCTTTCGATCGTGAACTTGGATTTTTGGCGTTGCATGGCTTTTTACATTTACTTGGTTATGATCACATGACTGAAGATGATGAAAAAGAAATGTTCGGAAGACAAAAAGAAATTTTAGAAGCTTTTGGATTAGGACGATGAAAAAAGGAAAACTTATAGATAGTTTTGGATATGCTATAGCTGGTATATTCTTTTGTTTTCGTCATGAACGAAATATGAAAATCCATTATTTAGCCGCAGTCATTGTTATATGCTGCGGCTTTTATTTCCATATTACGAAAATAGAGTGGATGATATTACTTATTGTAATAGGGAGTGTAATGAGTTTAGAGATGGTAAATACGGCTGTGGAAAAAACGGTAGATTTAGCGACTGCCGATATTCATCCGTTTGCAAAAATTGCAAAGGATGTTGCGGCAGGAGCAGTTTTATTGTTTGCAATTATAGCTGTTATAATTGGTGCTATTATCTTTTTACCGTATATGGTATAGTTGCATTCCGAAGCTTTTATTAAGCTTTGGAAGTGCTGTAAGGGCCTTTAATGAGAGAGTGTATCTCTTCATAGCTGTGAACAGGAAGGATGCGGGAATATGAATAGTAAACAATTAATTCTAGAAGCAATCGAAGCGCGTAAACAAGCGTACGTACCATATTCTAAATTTCAAGTGGGTGCAGCATTATTAACGCGCGGTGGAAAAGTATATCGTGGATGTAATGTTGAGAATGCATCATATGGCTTATGTAATTGTGCTGAAAGAACAGCTTTATTTAAGGCGGTTTCTGAAGGAGATAAAGAATTTGTAGCCATTGCGGTTGTAGCAGATACAAAGCGCCCAGTACCTCCTTGTGGAGCATGTCGACAAGTTATGGTAGAATTATGTAAACAGGATACGAAAGTATACTTATCAAACTTACATGGTGACGTTCAAGAGACGACAGTCGGAGAATTGTTACCAGGAGCATTTTTAGCGGAGGATTTACATGAATAGAAAAGGTTATAAATCAGGTTTTGTCTCTATTATTGGCAGACCGAATGTTGGAAAATCTACATTTTTAAACCGTATTATCGGCCAGAAAATTGCTATTATGAGTGATAAGCCACAAACGACTCGTAATAAAATTCAAGGTGTATATACAGAAAATGATGCACAAGTTATTTTCATTGATACACCAGGAATACATAAACCTAAACATAAATTAGGCGACTTCATGGTAAAGATGGCGCAAACGACATTAAAAGAAGTGGATATTGTTCTGTTTATGGTTAATGCAGTTGAAGGATTTGGTCGTGGTGAGGAATTCATCATTGAGAAATTAAAAGAAACGAAACAACCAGTATTTTTAGTCATTAATAAAATTGACCAACTTCATCCAGAGCAATTACTAGAGTTAATTGATCAATATCGTAAACTACATGAGTTTGCAGAGATCGTACCAATTTCTGCGTTAGACGGTAATAATGTGGACGCTTTAATTGGAACAATTAAAAAGTATTTACCAGAAGGACCACAATACTATCCAGAGAATCAAGTAACGGATCATCCGGAGAGATTTATTATTGCAGAGCTTATTCGTGAGAAAGTACTACATTTAACACGTGAAGAAGTGCCGCATTCTGTGGCTGTTGTTATCGATGCGATTCAAAAGCGTGAGGGCGGGGCAGTTTATATAAATGCAACGATTGTTGTTGAACGTGCATCACAAAAAGGAATCATCATCGGAAAACAAGGAAAAATGTTAAAAGAAGTTGGTAAGCGAGCTCGTTTTGATATTGAAGCGCTACTTGGTTCTAAAGTATTTTTAGAAGTATGGGTAAAAGTGCAAAAAGATTGGCGTAATAAAATGTCTCAGCTTCGTGACCTAGGTTTCCGCGAGGATGAGTACTAAAATAGAGTAAAGTTGTAATCAGTGGATGGTTGGTTCATCCACTGATTATTGGTTTTTATGAACTTTGATAAATTAGGAAAAATTTTTCTCACATGAAAATGGACAAAATGGGTCAATTTAATAACAACAAAGGAAATTGGTTTATAGGCTACGCTTATTGAGAAAGGTGGATTCTTATGCTAGATTTTACCTGGAAGTTTTTCTCCAAAACAGGAAGCATTGAAACGTACTTGCTTTTGAAAGAAATGGAAAAAGACGTAAACGATGAGATGGATCAACATGAAGAGGAGCTAGCGCATCTAGACTCTCCAATTTCTTGACCCGTTTTGTTCAAACCTTGGATGGTGACGAACATGTTTCAAAAAGTTGAGGGCATCGTTATCCGTACGACAGATTACGGAGAAACGAACAAGATTGTTACAATATTCTCAAGAGAACTTGGTAAGATAAGTGCAATGGCAAGAGGGGCAAAAAAGCCGAAAAGCCGGTTAGCATCTGTGTCGCAACTAATGACACATGGCCATTTTCTTATTCAAATGGGATCTGGGCTTGGAACATTGCAACAAGGCGAGATTATTTCAACTATGAAAGAAATTCGCGAGGATATATTTTTAACTGCTTATGCATCATTTATTGTTGAGTTAACTGATAAAGCAACAGAAGATAAAAAACATAATCCGTATTTATTTGAAATGTTATATCAAACGTTGCATTATATGTGTGAGGGTGTTGATTCAGAAGTATTATCATTAATTTATCAAACGAAAATGCTTCCGGTATTAGGGATGCGCCCGTACTTTGATACATGTGCGATTTGTCATCAAGAAACAGACTTTGTCGCCTTCTCCGTCAGGGAAGGCGGTTTTCTGTGCTCACGTCATGCAGAGCAAGACCCATATCGTATACCGGTAGGAGAAGCTGTTCATAAATTATTACGTCTTTTCTTCCATTTCGATTTACATAGGCTCGGAAATGTATCGGTAAAGGATAGCACAAAAAAACAAATGCGTTTAGTATTGAATACATATTATGATGAATATTGCGGAATTTATTTGAAATCAAGACGTTTTTTAGAACAACTTGATAAGTTTCAAATATAATTTTGGGCCGTATACGGTCCTTTTTACATACTTTCTTTTTCGAATAGCATATTTAGTATATAATATTTAAGAGATAGTATAACTTTTTTCGTTGTGCATTAAAGGTGGTGATTATCATAGAGCTGAATAAACGGCAAGAACATATCATTCAGATTGTAAAAGATCACGGTCCTATTACAGGGGAATCAATTGCAGCGCAATTGGGTCTAACACGTGCGACACTAAGACCAGACTTAGCAATTTTAACGATGGCTGGTTATTTAGAAGCACGTCCACGCGTAGGTTATTTTTATACAGGTAAAACTGGGGGGCAGCTATTATCTGAAGCTGTTAAGAAAATTAAAGTACAAGATTATCAATCTAGACCGGTTGTAATTGATAAAAATGTTTCCGTATACGATGCAATTTGTACGATGTTTTTAGAGGACGTTGGTACATTGTTCGTTGTAGATCAGATGACTCTATTAGTTGGTGTTGTGTCTCGTAAAGATTTATTAAGAGCGAGCTTAGGAAAGCAGGATTTAACCTCTCTTCCGGTTAATATTATCATGACAAGGATGCCAAACATTGCGATGTGTCGTAGAGAGGATTCTTTATATGATATTGCGATGGAATTAATAGAAAGACAGATTGATGCAATGCCAGTTGTAAAAGATACGAAACAAGGTTTAGAAGTGATTGGGCGAATTACAAAAACAAATATTACACGCGCGTTTGTAAATTTAGTAAATAACGAATAAGTGTGATTTGTTTAAAGTGAGGTAATGTAATGGATAATAAAATCGTATATGTCGTATCTGACTCTGTAGGGGAAACGGCTGATTTGGTTGTTCGAGCAGCAATGGGGCAATTCCCGTTTGCTCCTGATATTAGACGTGTACCGTATGTAGAAGATACAGGGACATTAAAAGAAGTGATTTCGATTGCTAAGAGTAATCAAGCACTTATATGTTTTACGTTAGTTAAGCCTGATATGCGCCAGTATTTAGTAACAGAGGCTGCAAAAGAAGGGGTAGAGGCATACGATATTATCGGCCCTCTTATTGATCAAATTGAAGAAATTACGGGGCAAGTGCCGAGATATGAGCCAGGTGTTGTCCGTAGGTTAGATGAAGAATACTTTAAAAAGATTGAAGCGATTGAGTTTGCTGTGAAGTATGATGACGGCAGAGATGCACGAGGTATTTTAAAAGCAGATATCGTGTTGATTGGTGTTTCGCGTACATCAAAAACACCACTTTCCCAATATTTAGCTCATAACAAACGCTTGAAAGTTGCGAATGTACCACTCGTACCAGAAGTTGACCCACCTGAAGAACTATATCAAGTGGCAAAAGAAAAATGTTTCGGTTTGAAAATTACGCCAGATAAGTTAAATCATATTCGAAAAGAACGATTAAAATCACTTGGATTAAGTGATGGAGCAACATATGCAAATATTAATCGTATTCAAGAAGAAATTGATCACTTTGAGGAAGTAATTAGTAAAATAAATTGCCAAGTAATCGATGTATCGAATAAAGCGATTGAAGAAACAGCAAATATTATTGTGAATGCAGTGCAAAACCAAAAAATGTTTTAGCACATTTACCAAAGGTGAATGTGCTTTTTTCGCTCGTGTGAAATATGATACCTATGGATTTTGTAATAGATTGTAGTGTAATGGTTATACTTATACTCCTTTGTCTTTTAGTATATTCAAGATGTGAGTTTGTCATCCTGAAATGTAAGATGAAAAAATAAAGGGATATGTAGCGTAGTTGAAGAAAATATATTATAATAAAAAATTGTGATAAAAACCTATATTTTACGTTTAGACTTTAATTTTTCAGAATAAACTAGGGATAGGATTTACGAAAAAGACATGTAATTACGTTAAATCGACAAAATCTATACAAGAAAACGCACATTATGGAAGGATTCACAGAAGGGATGTAGAATACAGAAATATGCAAAACATCAACAACATATTAGTTGGTGTAGATGTATATCCCGTGAAGGTTGAAATTGTGCAAGTTGGAGCGGAATTTCATGTCGGAATTTTGTTTGTCGCATCATATGCTCATCCTTTAAGGAAATAGCAAGGCAATTGGATCATTGTAGATACTGAACAAAATGGAGTTGATTGTTATATGGATCAACATGAAAAAGTTACAGATCTCAAGATCAAACAGTATATGTGGCTTGCTACTCTTCTTGTAAAAAGGTGTATATGTATTGTTTCTAAGAGATACATTTGTAACAGATGAGCAAATGTATACAATTTTATATAGCAAGTATGTATATGCGATTTATGCAGATAAAGGACCTATAGGAAAGGTTCAAAATCGTTTATACAATGTAATCGGCAACACTTTCTAACAAGTTTAGAAAAATATTGTCGAATTATAAAGGAATTTTTTAATTTATATCGAATACAAAATACGACACGGAGATGGAGTTATGGGGAACAGAATTCCCGAAGAAGTTGTTGAACAGATTCGGACATCATCCGATATTGTAGAAGTCATTGGTGAATACGTTCAACTTAGAAAACAGGGGCGTAACTATTTCGGCCTTTGTCCATTTCATGGTGAGAATTCTCCTTCATTCTCTGTTTCATCTGATAAGCAAATTTTTCATTGCTTCGGATGTGGAGAAGGTGGAAATGTATTTTCCTTTCTAATGAAAATGGAAGGACTGGCTTTTACCGAGGCTGTTCAAAAGCTAGGCGAAAGAAATGGAATTGCGGTTGCAGAGTATACATCAGGGCAAGGACAACAAGAAGAGATATCTGATGACACTGTCATCATGCAACAAGCTCATGAATTATTGAAAAAGTATTATCATCATTTATTAGTAAATACGGAAGAAGGAAATGAAGCACTTTCATATTTATTAAACCGTGGTATTACGAAAGAGATGATTGAGAAGTTTGAAATTGGTTATGCATCACCTGCTTGGGATGCAGCGACGAAAATTTTACAAAAAAGAGGTTTATCGCTGTCTAGTATGGAACAAGCTGGCCTTCTAATAAGAAGTGAGAAGGATGGTAGTCATTACGATCGCTTCCGTGGAAGAGTTATGTTCCCGATCTATACGTTACAAGGTAAGGTGATAGCGTTTAGTGGAAGGGCGTTAGGAGATGACACTCCGAAATATTTAAATAGCCCCGAAACGCCGATTTTTCACAAAAGTAAATTGTTGTATAACTTCCACCAAGCAAGACCGTTTATTAGAAAACGTGGGCAAGTGATTCTTTTTGAAGGATATGCCGATGTACTAGCTGCGGTAAAAAGTGGTGTGGAAGAAGCTGTTGCGACAATGGGAACAGCTTTAACTGAAGAACAAGCAAAACTTCTGCGACGTAACGTTGAAACTGTTGTTCTTTGCTATGATGGTGATAAAGCAGGGCGAGAAGCGACGATGAAAGCAGGGCAATTATTGCTAAAAGTTGGTTGCCAAGTGAAAGTCACATCCTTGCCAGATAAGCTTGATCCTGATGAATATGTGCAACAATATGGGACTACCGCTTTTGAAAATCTTGTGAAATCAAGTATGAGTTTTGTTGGTTTTAAAATAAATTATTTGCGTTTAGGGAAAAATTTGCAAGATGAGTCTGGCAAAGAAGAATATGTGAAAAGTGTTTTAAAAGAGTTATCGTTGTTACAAGATGCGATGCAGGCAGAGTCATATTTGAAGTCATTGTCGCAAGAGTTTTCGTATTCAATGGAAACGCTTTTGAATCAATTGCACCAATATCGCAAAGAACAAAAGGTACAGCAAAAACAAATAAAGCAGGTTGCTAAACCGTCTCAAGTCGTTCAAACAAAACCGAAGTTAACAGGTTTTGAAAGAGCGGAAAGAGAAATTATTTACCATATGTTGCAAAGTGCAGAAGTAGCTGTTCGTATGGAATCCCATATAGAAGATTTTCATACAGAAGAACATAAAGGGATTTTATATGAACTATACGCATATTATGAAAAGGGAAATGAACCTTCAGTCGGAACATTTCTAAGTTGGCTCTCTGATGAAAAGTTGAAAAATATTATCACTGATATTTCGACGGATGAATTTATTAATCCAGAATACACAGAAGAAGTGTTGCAAGGCCATCTGGAGACGCTTAGACGGCATCAGGAAAAACTTGAAAAGATGGAGATCATCTTTAAAGTGAAACAAATGGAAAAAACAGATCCTGTAGAGGCTGCTAAATATTATGTAGCATATTTACAAAATCAAAAAGCGAGAAAATAGCTTTTTTGATAAAGTTTTAGTATAATGAATGTTTGTATCTCGCGTAAGGAGGGGAACAGATGGCTGACAAACCAGCTCGTTCTAAACAAATTGAAACTGAAATGACCCTTGAGCAAGTGAAAGAACAACTCACTGAGCTCGGAAAAAAACGTGGCGTTCTTACATATGAAGAGATTGCAGAACGCATGAATGGATTTGAAATTGAATCCGATCAAATGGATGAATACTATGAATATTTAGGTGAACAAGGCATTGACTTAGTTGGTGATAATGACAACGAAGAAGGCCCTAATAATCGCCAAATTACAAAAACAGAAGAAGAGTTTGACCTCAATGATTTAAGTGTACCACCTGGGGTTAAAATCAACGATCCTGTTCGTATGTATTTAAAAGAAATTGGTCGTGTAGACTTACTATCTGCAGAAGAAGAAATTCGACTTGCAACGCGTATTGAAGAAGGCGATGAAGAAGCGAAACGTCGTCTTGCAGAAGCAAACTTACGTCTTGTAGTAAGTATTGCAAAGCGCTACGTAGGCCGTGGTATGCTTTTCTTAGACTTAATTCAAGAAGGTAATATGGGTCTAATTAAAGCTGTTGAAAAGTTCGATTATCGTAAAGGTTTCAAATTTAGTACGTATGCAACTTGGTGGATTCGCCAAGCTATTACACGTGCGATTGCAGACCAAGCGCGAACAATTCGTATTCCAGTTCATATGGTTGAAACGATTAATAAGTTAATTCGTGTACAACGTCAATTATTACAAGATTTAGGTCGCGAACCGTCTCCTGAAGAGATTGGTGAAGAAATGGATCTTGCTCCAGAAAAAGTACGTGAAATCTTAAAAATTGCACAGGAGCCAGTTTCTCTTGAAACACCAATTGGTGAAGAAGATGACTCCCATTTAGGTGACTTTATTGAAGACCAAGAAGCAACATCGCCTGCGGACCATGCAGCCTATGAATTGCTAAAAGAACAATTAGAAGATGTGTTAGATACACTAACAGATCGTGAAGAAAATGTTCTGCGTCTTCGTTTCGGTTTAGATGATGGACGAACTCGTACGCTTGAAGAAGTTGGGAAAGTATTCGGCGTAACGAGAGAGCGTATCCGTCAAATTGAAGCAAAAGCACTTCGCAAATTAAGACATCCAAGTCGTAGTAAGCGTCTTAAGGATTTCTTAGAATAGGTTATTTTTTAAGTTTACTTCACCTTTGTGAAGTAAACTTTTTTATTTTGTTAATTTTTGTTAAAATTTAGCTATCGGCAACGATTACAATTTCTTGTAATTTATTTTACAGAATTGTCTTTTGATTTGCAAATGCTCATTTTTCGATTTTTCGATTAATTTTGTTTATTCTATACAAAAATATATGTAGAAAAGCGAAAAATATGATGAGAAACGTTAATAATTATCGAAATAATAAGCTATATGACAATAAAAAACAATAAACTGAATTTATGGAATATTTCTAACAAGTAGTAGTTTACTCTTTTCTGATAGAGCGTTTTCAAGTACAATGGAAATGACTGAATCATCTAACTATTTAGGGGTATAGAGGGGGGAGAAGAGATATGAAACGTAATCCGCTGATTCCGTTCGCTCTTATTGCAGCATTGGGTATTATCGTTATGTTTGTATTTTCATTTCAGGGGCTAAATAAATCTAAAGAGTTAGCTGATGCAAAAAATGGCGGGAAGCCAGCACAAACAGCATCAAAACCAGAGGATATTGTGAAGCAAAGCTGTACGAGCTGCCACGGTGATCAGTTACAAGGGGCAGTAGGACCTAACTTACAAAAAATTGGTGGGAAACTTTCAAAGGATGAAATTAAAGAAATTCTTTCGAAAGGAAAGGGCAATATGCCTGCCAATATAGTTCCAGCTGATCAAGCCACTAAAGTAGCTGATTGGTTATCGAAGAAAAAATAAAGTTCCGTATGACAAGTCTTTTGCTTATGCAAAGGGCTTGTTTTTCTATATTTTCTAAAATACGATAAATGATAGAGAAGTGAATTGTTGTTATAGGCTTGCAACAACTACTATAAATTCATTATCATGGAGACAGACTGACAAGAGAAGGAGTAATGGAAATACATGAATGAAGTAAAGCTTTCAAAACGATTAGAAGAAGTTGTACGTGAAATACCGGTAGGATCTACAGTTGCTGATATTGGATCGGATCATGCGTATTTACCGTGTTATACAATTATAAATAATATTGCTACAAAAGCAGTTGCAGGAGAAGTTGTAGATGGACCGTTTCGTTCTGCGCAAGCAACTGTAGCTGAAAGTGGCTTGCAAGATAAAGTAGACGTTCGTAAAGGGAATGGATTAGCTGTTATAGCGCCAGGAGAAGTAGATGTTATTACGGTTGCTGGAATGGGTGGAGCGTTAATTCGTGACATTTTAGAAAGTGGTAAAGAAAAATTAGAAGGTGTAACACGTTTAATTTTACAGCCGAATATTGCAGCGCATCATATTCGTGAATGGTTTGTTGAAAATGGTTGGGAGCTTATCCATGAAAAAATCGTAAAAGAAGATGGGAAAATTTACGAGATTTTAGTAGGAGAGCGAGGAAATGTCGAAGCACCTTACTCGGAAAATAAGCAAGCGGGATTGTTTATGGGGCCATTTCTAATAAAAGCGAAAAATGAAGCTTTTGGTGAGAAATGGGAAGGGGAATTGAAAAACTTCCAAAATATTTTAAAACAGTTAGAACGTGCGGCTAATTCTGAAGAAACAAAAGCGAAGCGTGCGGAAGTAGAAGCGAAAATGAAAATGATAGAGGAGGTTTTATCATGAGTAAAATTCCAAATGGCCATGAAATTATTTCTTTATTTGAAAGTATGTATCCGAAGCATCTGGCGATGGAAGGAGATAAAATTGGTCTGCAGATTGGAGCGCTTAATAAATCTGTACAACACGTATTGATTGCATTAGACGTAACGGAGGAAGTTGTGGAGGAAGCGATTCAATTAGGAGCGAATGTCATTATCGCGCATCATCCTTTAATTTTTAATCCGTTAAAAGCGATTCATACAGATAAAGCGTACGGAAGAATTATTGAAACGTGTATTAAAAATGATATTGCCATTTATGCAGCGCATACAAATGTGGATGTTGCCAAGGGCGGGGTAAATGATTTACTTGCTGAGGCGTTAGGGTTGCAAAATACAGAAGTTTTGGCACCGACATATGCAGAAGAAATGAAAAAAGTTGTTGTGTTTGTGCCAGTAACTCATGCAGAGGAAGTACGAAAAGCATTAGGAGACGCAGGTGCTGGTCACATCGGTAATTATAGCCACTGTACGTTTAGTAGCGAGGGTACAGGTACGTTTGTACCTCAAGAGGGGACAAATCCTTATGTAGGGGAAACTGGACAGTTAGAGCGCGTAGAAGAAGTGCGAATCGAAACGATTATTCCAGTTTCACTACAACGAAAAGTGATTAAAGCAATGGTAACGGCGCATCCATATGAAGAAGTAGCATATGATGTGTACCCACTTGATAACAAAGGCGAAACATTAGGGCTTGGAAAAATAGGATATTTACAAGAAGAAATGACACTTGGACAGTTTGCAGAGCATGTAAAGCAATC
This sequence comes from Bacillus cereus group sp. BfR-BA-01524, assembly GCF_022662595.1. NCBI lineage: Bacteria > Bacillati > Bacillota > Bacilli > Caryophanales > Bacillaceae > Bacillus > Bacillus cereus group sp. BfR-BA-01524. The sequence continues at coordinate 59,635 of NZ_JAKUDW010000014.1, forward strand.
ATTAGATGTAAAGGGTGCACGAGTTGTTGGGAAATTAGATGATAAAGTGCGCAAAGTAGCTGTACTTGGTGGTGATGGTAACAAATACATCAATCAAGCTAAATTTAAAGGAGCGGATGTATATGTAACAGGTGACATGTATTATCATGTTGCTCATGATGCGATGATGCTCGGTTTAAATATAGTTGACCCAGGACATAACGTTGAAAAAGTAATGAAGCAAGGTGTACAAAAGCAATTACAAGAAAAAGTGGATGCAAAGAAACTCAATGTACACATTCATGCTTCGCAATTACATACAGATCCATTTACATTTGTATAAGAAAAATAAAAACCGTTGCTCATATAGGCAACGGTTTTTATTATTGTTCTTTTTTCACTTTTACACGAGGTAATATTTTTTGTAACGGTACTTTTCGAACTCTCTCCCATGTAGCGGGATTCATTGGGTCATATTGATCTAAGAAAGCGATAACTTCTTTCGTAATTGGAGTTGGAGTAGAAGCACCTGCTGTAACAGCTACGTTTTCTACACCTTGTAGCCACTCTAATTTAATCTCACTTACGTCTGCAACGCGGTATGCTTTCGTACCAGCAATTTCTTGTGACACTTGTGCTAAACGGTTGGAGTTGTTACTTTTCGGATCACCGACAACAATTGTTAAGTCTGCAACATCAGCTTGTTTAGCGACAGCTTCTTGGCGAACTTGAGTTGCTAAACAAATTTCTTTATGGAATTCTGCTGTTGGGAATTTTTTTTGAATGTCCTCCATTAAATGTTGAACATCCCATTGACTCATCGTTGTTTGATTCGTTACTAAAATTTTATCTGTTGGGATTTCTAATGTTTTTAAATCATCGGCTTTTTCGATAAGGTGAACGATGTCAGGTGCAATACCAACTGCGCCTTCTGGCTCTGGATGATTTTTTTTACCGATATAAATGACATGATACCCTTCCGCTTTCTTAGCTTCGATAAGGTCATGCGTCTTGGTAACATCTGGACAAGTGGCATCGATTGTTGTTAAACCTTTTTCTTTTGCGCGTTGTTTAACTTCTGGAGAAACACCGTGTGCAGTGAAAATAACAGTACCAGAATCAATTTTATCTAAAATTTCTAAGCGACTTGGACCGTCTAATGTGATGATTCCATCTTCTTCAAAAGCGTCTGTAACATGTTTATTGTGAACAATCATACCTAAAATATAAATGGGTCTCGGCAATGATTTATCTAATGCGGCGTTACGTGCAATTACCATTGCATCGACAACACCGTAGCAATAACCACGAGGGGAAATTTTAACAATTTTCATATGAGTAATCCTCTCCTTCTAAACAAGGGATACTTTTGTGCATAGTCTTTTACATTATAAAGGAGGAGTGGATAGAAAACAAAGGATTGTTACACATATAGTTTTGGTTTTGTTGCTGTTTTTTGAACAGGCTCCTCTCGTAATTCTTTTTCTATGACTGGCTCAATCACTATTTTTTTTCTTTTTCTTTTTTTTTGTGGAGGAGGCGGAGTTGCTACCTCAACCTTTTCTGTTATGTCTTCAGCCTGATTTTTAGTTGAATCTTCTTCCGTACTTTTTCCAGAGGTGAGGATTTTAACAATGCTTGGTAGGTTACGCATAATAGGGCCGTACTGTTCGACGACAGGGCTTACAGATTGAACGACTTGGGATACTTTTTCTATATTGTTTATCATATTAGTTGGATTCGAAATTAAATTCGCAAAAAAACTGCCGATGCCGCTACTGGATGCTGCTGTAGTTGCTGCACCGCCGCGCGTTTCGTTTGATTCGTACATTTGAGGGGGAATCATTTGCTCTGGATGCTGCTGCATGTATGGTTGATATTGCTGTGAGTACTGCTGTGGGTATTGCTGTTGATATTGGGGTTGATATTGTTGCCGATATTGAGGTGGCGGTTGCTGGTGCTGGTGCATCATTGGTGGCGGTCCTTCCATTTGTCGATAAGGCGGAACCATTTGCATGTAAGGTTCGGTTGGATCGTGTTTTTTAAAGAGTTTAGCAAGGAACCCTTTCTTTTTTTGTGCCATCGGTGGTAGTTGTGGAATTGGATATGGTGTATAAGGTTGCTGCCCTTGATTTGGATACATTTGTCTTGTGGGGGATTTTGGAAACATGTGAGAAATCCTCCTTTCTTCAGTTAGGTATATACACATACAATATGCAATAAGGGGGAAGAAGGTTAGTTTTTGAAGGGGAAACCTAAACTAAAGATGGATTTTACTTGTAGATTTCGATATAATGTAGACTTGACTGATTTGTGCGCGCAGTAGAAATTTAGAAAGAAGGTGTAACTTATGACACAACAAACTTTTACACAGTATGATTTTAAACCATTTTTAATAGATGCAGTTCGTGAACTACGCTTTACAGAGCCGACAGGAATTCAGCAGAAAATTTTCCCGGTCGTGAAAAAAGGTGTAAGTGTAATTGGACAATCCCAAACAGGTTCTGGGAAAACACATGCATACTTACTTCCTACATTGAACAGAATTAATGCAAGCCGTGAAGAAGTACAACTTGTTATTACAGCACCTACTCGTGAGTTAGCACAACAAATTTACGAAGAGATTGTGAAATTAACAAAATTCTGTGCGGAAGATCAAATAATTACAGCGCGTTGTTTAATTGGTGGAACTGATAAACAACGTTCAATTGAAAAATTGAAAAAACAACCTCATATCGTAGTCGGGACACCAGGACGTATTAAAGACTTAGTAGAAGAACAAGCATTATTTGTTCATAAAGCAAATACGATTATTGTCGATGAAGCTGACTTAATGCTTGATATGGGATTCATTCACGATGTAGATAAAATTGCAGCACGCATGCCTAAAAACTTGCAAATGCTAGTTTTCTCTGCAACAATTCCTCAAAAACTAAAACCGTTTCTGAAGAAATATATGGAGAATCCAGAGCATATTCATATCAATCCAAAACAAGTTGCAGCTGGAAACATTGAACACTATTTAGTGCCTTCTAAACATCGTAATAAAATTGATTTAGTGAATAAAATGCTACTTCAATTTAAACCGTATTTAGCAGTTGTTTTCACGAATACGAAAAAGATGGCAGATCAAGTTGCTGATGGATTAATGGAACGCGGCTTAAAAGTTGGACGAATTCACGGGGATTTATCACCACGTGATCGTAAAAAAATGATGAAACAAATTCGTGACCTTGAATTCCAATATATTGTTGCGACTGATTTAGCAGCACGTGGTATTGATATTGAAGGAATTAGCCATGTTATTAACTATGAGCTACCATCAGATTTAGATTTCTTCGTTCACCGCGTTGGAAGAACAGCACGTGCGGGGCATTCTGGTATTGCAGTGACGATTTATGATCCAGCAAACGAAGAAGCATTAGATAGCTTAGAAAAACAACGTCATATCGAGTTTAAACATGTAGATTTACGCGGAGATGAGTGGGCGGATTTAGGTGAGCGTCGTCGTCGTAAGAGCCGTAAAAAACCAAATGACGAACTTGATGTTATGGCAACGAAAGTTATTAAAAAACCGAAAAAAGTAAAACCAAACTATAAACGTAAACTTGCAACAGAACGTGACAAAGTGAAGAGAAAATATAGCAATAAAAAAAGATAAGGGGTTTCCCTTATCTTTTTTTAATCCCGCTAATTTAAATGAAGAGTATAGTCTGTTTAAATACTCATATAAATTTGTGTAGTGCGTCTTTTGTGAACAAACAATTCACTACATATTTCTACAAATTATGCTATCATTATATCTATTGTATATTGAAGAGGTGATTGTATGTTAAAGATTGGATCTCATGTTTCCATGAGTGGTAAGAACATGTTATTAGCAGCAAGTGAAGAGGCTGTTTCATACGGTGCAACAACGTTTATGATTTATACAGGTGCACCGCAAAATACACGAAGAAAACCAATTGAAGAATTGAACATAGAAGCAGGAAGAAAACATATGGAGCTGAATGGTATTGAGGAAATTATCGTCCATGCGCCGTATATTATTAATGTTGGGAATACGACGAAGCCAGAAACATTCCAATTAGGTGTAGACTTCCTTCGTATGGAAATTGAAAGGACATCGGCATTAGGTGTAGCGAAACAAATTGTTCTTCACCCAGGAGCGCACGTTGGTGCTGGAGCAGATGCTGGTATTCAACAAATTATTAAAGGGCTTAATGAAGTATTAACGCCAGAACAGACGGTTAACATTGCGTTAGAGACGATGGCAGGAAAAGGAACAGAATGTGGTCGTAGCTTTGAAGAAATTGCAAAGATCATTGATGGCGTAAAATATAATGAAAAGCTATCTGTATGTTTTGATACGTGTCATACGCACGATGCAGGATATGATATTGTAAATGACTTTGACGGTGTATTAAACGAATTTGATAAGATCGTTGGTGTGGATCGTTTGCAAGTACTTCATATTAATGATAGTAAAAATGTACGCGGAGCAGGAAAAGACCGTCATGAAAACATCGGATTTGGTCACATTGGGTATAAAGCGTTGCATCATATTGTACATCATCCACAGTTAATGCATGTACCAAAAATTCTTGAAACACCGTATGTAGGGGAAGATAAAAAAGATAAGAAGCCACCATACAAATTGGAAATCGAAATGCTGAAAAACGGTACTTTTGATGAAGGGCTTCTTGAAAAAATTAAAGCGCAATAAGGAGGGGATTTCCCCTCCTTATTTTAGTAATTGCTGAAATAATGTATTTACTTGTTGGGCAGTGGCAGGGGAAGTTACTTTTGCAATCTGTTTTAAGAGCTCTAGTCGCTCGTTGTTATCGTAAATATTAATATTTTTACCTTTCATAAGTAAAACGATTTGGTCAGCTTGTGCAGTCGTAATAGAAACTTCATATTCTTTGCTATATTTTAATAACTCTTTTGTAGAAATATGATTTAATTTTTTATTAACAATTTGTTTAATGAGGTTCATCTTATTATCCTCCTTCAAGCGTTCTTCTATCGAAATATATGAGCATATAGCTTGTACATATTCGTATGGAGTTTCTTTTTTCATGAGGAAAAGAAGCGTATGTTATAATATAAGGACAAAACTACAGAAAAAAGAGTAAAGGGAGGACCTATGGAGCAAAAGCAACATCGAAAAGAAAGTGTTATTCATCTCATTTATCGTTTAGTTATGATTATTTTTGGGGCAGCGTGCGCGGCGGTAGCGATTGAACTATTTTTAATGCCAAATAAAATTATTGATGGTGGAATTATTGGTATTTCTCTTATATTAGATTATCTTACTCCTAATATTTGGTGGTTAAGTTTTTCTACTTTAGTCGTTGTTCTCAATATCCCATTTATGTATTCGGGTTATAAGCAAATTGGAAAAACATTTATGTTATCTTCGGCATTTGGTATTGTAGCGTTAGCATTCATTGAGTCAACGTTACATGCGGTGCCACCGTTTACAACAGAGCCTATTTTAGCGACTGTGTTTGGTGGTCTTATTTTAGGTCTTGGTGTTGGACTTGTAATTCGTCATGGTGGATCGTTAGATGGAACTGAAATTATGGGGATTTTATTAACGAAGAAATTACCGTTCTCTGTTGGTGAATTCGTAATGTTTGTGAACTTATTTATTTTTGCATGGGCAGCATTTGTGTTTGGTGTGGAACAAGCGATGTATTCTGTTATGACGTACTATATTGCATTTAAAACAATCGATACAGTAATTCAAGGGCTAGATGAAACGAAAGCAGTTTTAATTGTATCTGATCAATATGAGGAAGTATCAAATGCGATTTTACATCGACTCGGCCGTGGAACTACAAAGCTTGTAGCAAAAGGTGGTTACACAGATAAAGAAAAAGAAGTTATTTATGCAGTTGTAACGCGTCTAGAAGTGACGAAGTTAAAGTCAATTGTGCATGAAATTGATGAAAATGCGTTTGTTACGATTATGAGCACGCAAGAGACAAATGGTGGTAAGTTTAAATCGGCTATTCACTAAACGTATATAGGAATATTTTTCGAAAGCAGAGAATTTTTCTCTGCTTTTTGTTATAATAGTAAGGTTTCTTGAAAAAATAGATATATTTTAGGCAGATTGGTTTACAACTATAATAAGCTGTACTATAATTCAAATAGATATAAATCGGAATCATTCTGAATTAAAATAGGTGAGATGCTATGAATAATATATTAGAGATTGAAGGTTTAACATTCCGATACGAAGATCGGAATGTGTTAGAAAATATTAATTTGCAAGTTCCGAAGGGAGCTTTTTTAGGTTTAGTGGGACCGAATGGTTCAGGTAAATCAACTTTACTTAAGTGTTTATTAGGCGTTTTAAAGCCAAAAGAAGGAAGCATTCGTGTGTTTGGCGTTGATAGTAAGAAGTTTAAGGAATGGAATAAAGTTGGTTATGTATCCCAAAAAGCAAATAGTTTCAATTCTGGTTTTCCAGCAACTGTTTCTGAAGTTGTGTCAATGGGACTTGTTTCGAAAAAAGGGCTTTTTCGCTTTTTCACAAAAGAGGATAAGAAAAAGGTAGAAAAAGCAATTGCTGATGTAGGGATGAGTGAGTTTCAAGGTCGTAATATTGGAGAGCTTTCTGGTGGACAGCAACAGCGTGTATTTATTGCTCGTGCGCTCGTTAGTGATCCTGAATTGCTTATTTTAGACGAGCCTACTGTTGGAATCGATGTAAAAAATGTGGAAAGTTTTTACGAAATATTAGAGGATTTAAACAAAAGGTTGGGAATCACATTAATTCTTGTTACTCATGATATGGGAGCTGTTACCGAAAAAGTAACACATGTTGCATGTCTAAACCAACATCTACATTTCCATGGAAATGTAGAGAAGTTCCGAGAGTTAGAAGATGCAGAAATGTCCGTCTTATATGGGCATCATGTTCATCGTTTAGAACACGAACATGAGCATCACGGGAGGATATAATGATACAAGATTTTTTACAATATGACTTTTTACGTAATTCTTTATACGCAGGTATTTTAATTGGACTTGTTGCACCGCTAATAGGTGTGTTTGTTGTTATTCGTCGTTTATCTCTTATTGCGGATGCATTAAGTCACGTGACGTTATCAGGTATTGCAGCAAGTTTATTACTTGAAAAAACCATTTTTACAGGTGGATTTTTAAACCCCTTATATATGGGGATGGTTTTTTCAATTGGTGGAGCGCTATTAATCGAAAAGTTAAGAACTGTATATAAGCACTATCAAGAATTAGCAATTCCGATTATCCTTTCGGCAGGGATGGGAGTTGGAGTTATTTTCATTTCACTTGCAAATGGATTTAACACAGACTTATTTAGTTATTTATTTGGTAGTGTCAGTGCTGTAACAAGTACGGATTTAATTATTATTGGGATTGTAGCAATTGTTGTTGTTGCGACAATTATTTTATTATATAAAGAGCTGTTTCTACTATCATTTGATGAGGAATACGCAGTATCAACTGGTTTAAGAGCGAAATGGATTCACTTTATTTTCATTATATTAGTTGCTCTTGTCATTGCAGTATCAATGCGTGTAGTAGGGGTTCTTCTCGTATCATCATTAATGACGTTACCAGTTGCAGCAAGTATTCGTATTGCTAAAGGATTTAAACAAACAATTTTCTTTTCCATTTTATTTGGTGAAATTGCAGTAATTGGTGGAATGTTTGCTTCGTATCAACTTGATCTAGCACCAGGTGGTACAATTGTTATGATAGCAGTTCTTATTTTAATCGGTGCGATTTTATGGAAGAAGAAAAAAACTGCATAAAGTAGGGATAGGTATGAATCTAACAGAAGCTTTACGCCTAATGAAAGAAAAAGGATACAAACATACTGGAAAAAGAGAAGAGATGCTCAGATTATTTGCAGCACATAATCGTTATTTAACTGCGAAAGACGTTTTAGAGCATATGAAAGACGATTATCCAGGGCTTAGTTTTGATACGATTTATCGTAACTTAACAGTTTTTGCTGAGATTGGTGTTTTAGAACAAACGGAATTAAATGGTGAAAAACATTTTCGTTTTACTTGTTCTATTATGGAACATCATCATCATTTTATTTGTTTGGATTGTGGGGGGACGAAAGAGATTACTTCCTGCCCAATGGATTTTATGAATAAAGATTTTACTGGTTATGAAGTAACGGGTCATAAGTTTGAAATATATGGTCGTTGTCCAAAATGTGCAAAGTAAAAGCTCGTCGGTTATATAACTGACGAGCTTTTTTACGTAGAAAAGAAGGTTGCTCACAAATATTGTGGCAACCTTCTTTTTATTGTTCTTGTGTCTCTTTTTCTTTTTCTTTTTCTCGTTCAGCAGCCATTTCAGCAGCAATTACGTCGATCTCTTTTTTCAGTTCTTCTACCATTGTTTCTTCTGGTACTTTACGAACGACTTGCCCTTTACGGAATAATAATCCCTCTCCACGTGCACCGGCAATACCGATATCAGCTTCACGAGCTTCACCAGGACCATTTACAGCGCAACCAAGTACTGCAACTTTAATTGGTACTTGAAGTGTAGAGATGTATTCTTCTACTTCGTTAGCGATGCTAATTAAATCGATTTCAATACGACCACAAGTTGGACAAGAGATAAGTGTTGCTGCGTTAGACGCAAGACCGAATGATTTTAATAGTTCACGAGCAACTTTTACTTCTTCAACTGGATCAGCACTTAATGAAATACGCAGTGTATTTCCGATGCCTTTACTTAAGATTGCTCCAAGACCAGCGGCACTTTTTACAGTTCCAGCAAACAATGTTCCGGATTCTGTAATACCTAAATGTAATGGGTAATCAAAAGCGCGAGCAGCTTTCTCGTATGCTTCGATTGCTAAGTTAACATCAGAGGCTTTCATAGATACGATAATATCGTGGAAATCTAAGTCCTCTAAAATTTTAATATGATGTAGCGCACTCTCAACCATACCATCAGCAGTTGGGTATCCATACTTTTCTAAAATGTGACGCTCTAATGAACCAGCGTTTACACCGATACGGATTGGAATACCGCGCTCTTTTGCTGCATTTACAACAGCTTCTACTTTATGGCGACGACCAATATTACCTGGATTAATACGTACTTTATCAATGCCACCTTCGATTGCTTTTAAAGCAAGGCGATAATCAAAATGAATATCAGCAACAAGTGGAATGTTGATTTGTTTTTTTATATCAGCAATAGCATTAGCTGCGCGTTCATCTGGAACGGCAACACGGACGACTTGACAGCCAGCTTCTTCTAAACGCTTGATTTCGGCAACTGTTGCTTCAACATCATGTGTTTTTGTTGTTGTCATACTTTGTATAATTAATTCATTATTACCGCCAATGGTTAAATTACCGACTTTAACTGGACGTGTTTTTGTACGATGAGTCATTTCATTCACGAATAGATCGCTCTCCTTATAAAAGAAGTTTCTTATTTAGTCCCTCATATCAATGATAGTATACGTGATATAGGGCTATAGAAACCGAAGTACTCGGTTTCACTTTTACTATTGTATCAGCGCCTTTATGTAATTGACAAGGATTAAGTGATAGCTTATTGATATAACGGGAATTTATAAGACTTTCCAATTTGTATTTTTGTAGCAGATGTACTTTTGTTTAATTGTTTAAAGTCGTCAATGACTTTTTCTATGGAAGGAATTTTTTTCTTGTTAATTTGTTCTGTAATAGAAAGAACTGTCTCACCAGTTTTTACTTCAATTGTTTTATAAGATACATCCGTTTCTTTTTCTGTTTTGTTCTCTTTATTTTGTTGGTTGTCTGTATTTTCTTTTTTAATCGTTTGGGCAGCAGTTGTTTTTTTATATGAACTTAACATCGGTAAAGTACCGATTTTTATATCGTAATAAAATATATAACCGAGAACAAGCACGAATAGGAATATACCTAACCTCTTCATATTCTTCACTCCTTTGCTAGGAATATATGCTTGTCCAAAAAAAAAATGCCTATTTAGGCATTTTTTTTCGTTCTTATTTTTCTTTCGGTTTTGGAACTTCTTTAATTGTTAAGTACAGAACGATTAAAACAACAGCGATATAAATGAACGTTGCCCCAGGTACGACGATTTTGAATAAATCCATAATCATGAAGAAAATGGTTGGGATTGTGTAACTGTACGCAGTCAGTGTCCAAACTTGTTTATAGGATAATTTACGTTGACCGCTCATGGCAGAACCGATGAAGGCCAGTAAAGTTACTCCTACAAAAGTGATAAATAGTTGGAATAGGTACACTAAAAATCCGATGACAAATAGTAAAATTGGGTAAATATTATCGAATAAAGAAATGAATTCTTGTAGATCTTTTTTCTCAAGAGATGCACCTAACAAATCGTTATAAGAATACGTTTGTGTTTGACCATTTCCCATAGAGACTACTTTATCTTTTAAAACAAATAAACCTGTTTTATTTTGATATTTTTCTAGGTCTGTTGAATTTGGATCAAATACGAAAAGTGCATTTCCTTCTTCTTTTTCAATAGGTTGATCAATATCGGCTTTTAGTTCGCCATTTTCAATTTTAAAATCAGGTAAATCTTTATCGATGACTTGATTTACCATGTTTACACTATCTTGGATAAAGCTACCGTACAAGAAAGTTCTTGGAATAGTAGTAATTAAGCAAAGTAGCATAATATACAAAATGGTTTTACCGATTTTTTGAAAACGGAATAGTGCCATATCTTTAGGCGAGTATATGCTTTTTACGAATTGGGTAAATATGGACATAGATTCACTTCCTTTATGTATGTATAGAATCATTGTAACGTAGGAATCTAGAGAATCTCAAGATATATTATATTTACATATAGTGGAGATAACTAAATTTCTTTTTATTAACTTTCTTCTTTTAAATGAGAAAAATACAATTGACACTTTTCTTTTCTATATGGTAAATTTATCTTACATTTCTTAAACGATATATCCGATAGGAATTCCTTTATTTGATATGTTGTTACATACATAATTGTGGACCCTTAGCTCAGCTGGTTAGAGCAGACGGCTCATAACCGTCCGGTCGTAGGTTCGAGTCCTACAGGGTCCATATCCATTTCGCATGTTTATATGTTAGCAGAAAGCTTCCTTGTAGAAGGAAGCTTTTTTTACGGAATATATGAGCATTTTAATTGAAAAGAAGTGGGAATTTTGCTACTTTAATGATAGCAAGACAATGTGATTTATTTGTTTGCACCCTATGGCAATTAGGGTAGAATGAAGTTGTATGTCACTTAAGTGACAATACATAAACTGGGAGGAATATAACAATGGCAAAACACGAATTACCAAATTTACCTTATGCGTATGATGCTTTAGAGCCTCACTTTGACAAGGAAACAATGAACATCCATCATACAAAACATCACAACACGTACATTACAAACTTAAACGCTGCTTTAGAAGGTCATGCAGAATTAGCTGACAAAAGCGTAGAAGAATTAGTTGCAAACTTAAACGAAGTACCAGAAGCAATCCGTACAGCAGTACGTAACAATGGTGGCGGACATGCTAACCATACATTCTTCTGGACAATCCTATCTCCAAACGGCGGAGGACAACCTGTAGGTGAACTTGCAACTGCAATTGAAGCAAAATTCGGTAGCTTCGATGCATTCAAAGAAGAATTCGCAAAAGCTGGCGCAACTCGCTTCGGTTCTGGTTGGGCTTGGTTAGTAGTAAACAATGGTGAGTTAGAAGTAACAAGCACTCCAAACCAAGATTCTCCTTTAACTGAAGGTAAAACGCCAGTTATCGGTTTAGATGTTTGGGAGCATGCTTACTACTTAAACTACCAAAACCGTCGTCCAGACTACATTGGTGCATTCTGGAACGTTGTAGATTGGAACGCTGCTGAAAAACGTTACCAAGAAGCAAAATAATTGTAATAAATATAGAAAAAAGCTAGGGGAGAGCCCCTAGCTTTTTTCTATGCTTTCCTTTTACATAATTGAGCTTGTCTTTGGAAGACTAGAACAAGAAGTAAAGGAGAGTTGTGTATGAAGTGGAAACATATAATTGGTGACGTTGAAGTGAATCGGGATTTGGTGTTATTGCTCCTTATAGGAGGTTTATACACGCTCGCAATTTCTTTATCGAATACGTTTGTAAATATTTATTTATGGAAACAAACACAAAATTATGTGAATCTTGGCTTGTATAATTTGGCCAGCGTTGTATTACAGCCTCTCACATTTCTTGTAGGGGGAAAATTAGCGAAACGTATCGATCGCTCGATTTTATTACGAATAGGAGTAGGAACGCTCGCAATTTTTTTTATTGTTGTTTTAGTGGCTGGAAAAAGCGCTTCCCAGTATATTTTATTAATGGGGGCTCTTTTAGGGGTAGGATACGGTTTTTACTGGTTGGCTTTTAACTTATTGACATTTGAAATTACAGAACCAGAAACAAGAGATTTCTTTAATGGATTTCTTGGACTTCTTACATCCTTCTCTGGGATGATCGGACCAATAGCAGCAGGATACACAATTTCACGTATGGAGAAATGGAGTGGTTATACTGTTATATTCTTTCTTTCATTAGTTCTATTTGCAATTGCTGTCGTCTTAAGCTTCTTTTTATCTAAAAGAGAATGTGAAGGGCGTTATGAAATCGTGCAAGTATTGAAAGAAAGACGGATTGATAAAAACTGGGGAAAGATTACACGAGCTCATTTTTTCCAAGGGTTGAGAGAAGGCACATTTATTTTTGTTATTTCAGTCTATGTTTATTTAGCAACTAATAGTGAGTTCGCATTAGGGAAATATAGTTTAGTGAACTCTGCTGTATCCTTTGTATGTTATTACTTAGTTGCTCGTATGTTAAAGAAGGAGTGGCGAAAAAAAGCAATTTTACTTGGGGGCATTATTTTATATGCTGTCGTCTTTTTAGTTATTTTCAATGTTACATACACGAAATTACTTATTTATGCGGCATGTATTGCGATTGCATATCCTATTTTACTTGTTCCGTACGGATCAATGACATATGACGTAATTGGTAGAGCGAAAAATGCGAGAGAATGGCGTGTGGAATATGTCGTTGTTCGGGAGCTGTGGTTAAACGCCGGAAGAATCTGTTCCATTTTAAGTTTTTTATGTGCTGTACTATTCTTTCCACCTGAAAAAAGTTTACCTTACTTATTATGTATTTTAGGTGCTGGACATTTTCTTATTTATTTTGCAGTTAAAAATGTCAAATATGATGAGGGAAATGCGAGTAAAACAAGTGTTGTAACGCAAGGAAACGCGCAAAACCAAACTGAACCAGAAGGTTAACTTCTCGTTTGTTTTATGCTAGAATAGAAAAAGATGTAAGACAGCAGTGAGGACACCTGTATGAAGGTGTCCCTTTCACATTACATAGCTGTTGGTAGAGGGGGTTTGTATGAGCAAGAAGCAGAAGCAAAATAAGAAAAAGACCCACGTTCCTTTTCGGTTAAACGTGCTGTTTTTCTGCGTGTTTTTAATGTTCTCCGCGGTTATTGTAAGGCTCGGATATGTACAAATTGTTCGCGGTGAAGAATATAAGAATGAAGTGGAGAAAAAAGAAAACTCAACGATAAGTAATCCTGTACCGCGTGGGAAAATATTTGACCGTTATGGGCGACCTGTAGTAGATAATGCAGCCATTCGTACTATTACATTTACAAAAATGAAAGGATCAACTGCAGAGGATCGCTTAGAAACAGCGAAAAAGCTAGCAGATTTGATTGAAGTACCGACAGATAAATTAACAGATCGCGATAAAAAAGATTATTGGCTTGCTATGCATAAAGAGGAAGCTAAAGAAAAAATTACGAATAAAGATCGTCAAGAGTTTAAAGATAAAAAAATTGATGATAAAGAATTAGACGAGCGTCAGCGCAGTCGTGTAACAGAAGAAGAGATTAATCAATTATCCGCAAAAGATCTAGAAATACTAGCGATTAAGAGTAAGATGGATGGCGGATATGCAATGACACCTCAAGTTATTAAAAAGGATGCTACAGAAAAGGAATATTCGATTATTAGTGAAAACCTAGCAGCATTACCAGGTGTAGATACAAATGTTGATTGGGATCGAAAATATACGTACGATGATTTATTCCGAAGTGTACTTGGTGGGGTGTCGACATCTGATGAAGGCTTACCGAGAGAAAGACTAGATTACTATCTTGTCCGTGATTATAATCGGAATGATCGAGTAGGCAAAAGTTATCTTGAACAACAGTATGAAGATAGCCTGCACGGTACGAAAGCAGAAGTTAGAAATGTTACAGATAAAAACGGTAATATTTTAGAAACGATTAATGTATCAAAAGGGCAAAGTGGTAATGACCTGAACTTAACAATTGATATGGAATTACAAAAGCGTGTGGAAGATATTCTTGCGAAGAATTTAATGAGATTTAAAGGAAGCGAACCTCTTTTAGATCGCGCATTCGTTGTAATGATGAATCCGAAAAATGGTGAAGTTTTATCCATGGCTGGGAAACAATTAGTTAATGAAGATGGTCAAACGAAAGTAAATGACTTTGCATTAGGTACCATGACAAGTTCTTATCCGATGGGGTCAACTGTAAAAGGTGCAACAGTACTTACTGGATATCAAACTGGTGCGATTCAACCAGGGGCAGTACAATTGGATGAACCAATTAAATTAAAAGGTACACCTACGAAGTCGTCTTGGAAAACGATGGGATATATTAATGACCTTACAGCTTTAAAAATGTCTTCTAACGTTTATATGTTTAAAACAGCGATGAATATCGCTGGTGTTCAATATGTGAGAGGTGGTACGTTAGATATACCTCAAAAAGCATTTGATACGATGCGTTATTATTTCGGACAGTTTGGACTTGGTGTAAAAACAGGAATTGATTTACCGAATGAATCTGCTGGTCAGATGGGTAGAAGTAGTCAACCAGGTTTCTTACTAGATTTATCAATTGGACAGTATGATACGTATACACCGCTTCAATTAGCGCAATATATTTCGACGATTGCCAATGGCGGATATCGTATGCAACCACAAGTTGTAAAAGAAATTCGTCAACCGGCAGTGAAACCAGATGAGGTTGGGAAAGTTGTTCAATCTATGGAACCGAAAGTATTAAATCGTGTTGATATGCCAGAATCGCAAATTAAACGTGTTCAAGAAGGATTTAGACAAGTGTATAATGATTCAGGTGGTACAGCTACCAAATACTTTACAGGTGCAAAATATAAAGCGGCAGGGAAGACAGGTACCGCGCAAACTGTGTATGGCGGAGATAAAGAGATTGGTAGAAAAGCAAACGGTGAACGTGTGGAAACATATAACTTAACATTAGTAGGTTATGCGCCACTTGAAGATCCAGAAGTAGCATTCTCTGTTGTTGTTCCCTGGGTACATGATGATAAGACTGGTATTAATGGATATATTGGTCGTGAAATTATGGACGCTTACTTTGATTTGAAAAACCAAGAAGTAAATGGTGAAGCTCCAAAAGATGACAAAAACAATAAAAATAAAGATCAAGATGATGAATAAAAAAAAATTTAAAAAGCACACTATCTGAAAAGATAGTGTGCTTTTTTTTATGGTTTATGCATATCGTGTAATAAATGTGGACAAGTATACAATATTGAAAAAACACGCGTCCATATAAATAATACTTGTATATGATGAGATAGGGGATAACTGTTTTATAGGGAAATTATCAGAGAAAATGAATAACTACTACCGATTAAAATTGTATCCCGCTATTAACGGGCAGTAAGACCCCCATCTCAAAATTCAGCGAAAGCAAAGAAGTTAGGTGGGGGTCGGGCTGTCCGTAAAAGCCCGATTGGTGAGGGCTGATTAAAGTTTCACTTTATCGTATGTTGATTTTTGTGGAACTTTACAAAACTTTTACAAACAATTAAAACCGAATTAATAGTTTAGCAGTATTCTTATATCTGTAATCCTGTTATTTCCGGTTACTTCTAGGAGGAAGAACACGTGAAATGGATGCGTACACCGATTACAATTTTCGTACTATCGATATGGTTCCTCTGTTTTGAAATGTCTACTGCATTTGCTTTAAATGATATGGGAGAAGTGAGAGTTGATGGATCCTCAACGGTTTTTCCTATTATAGAAGCAGTAGCGGAGGAATATACAAAGGTGCATCCAGACGTGAAAATTTCCATCAGTGTTTCTGGAACTGGAGGAGGATTTAATCGTTTCAGTAAAGGAGAAGTAGATATAAATAATGCTTCGAGAGTAATGAAACAAGTCGAGAAAAATGAGATGAAGAAAAACTCTATTCAGTTCACACCTTTTGAGGTCGCTAACGATGGTCTTACAATCGTTGTGAATCGGCACAATACATGGGTAGACGATATGTCAGTAGACGAGTTACGTTTACTGTGGAGTGAAGATGGAAGAGAGAAGCGATGGTCACAAATTCATTCAACATGGCCACGTGAACAAGTGAAGTTTTATGCACCAGGCGTAGACTCTGGTACTTATGATTATTTTCAAAATGTCATCTTACAAAATCATCGCATTGTAAAAAAAGTCTCTTTGTCTGAAGATGATCAAGTTATTATGCAAGGGGTAATGAATGATAAACATGCCATTGCTTTTGTAGGATATGCTTATTATATGGCTAATCGAGATAAGGTGAAAGCAATAAAAGTGAATGGTGTATTTCCGACGAAAGAGACCATTCAGTCGGGTAAGTATAAGCCGTTATCTAGGCCGCTACTTACTTATGTGAATAATGCATCTATCCGAAATAAAATGAATGTAGCAAACTATGTTGAGTTTATGATTCAGCATGTTGGTAACCTCGCTGAAGAGGTCGGGTATGTAAAATTACGAAAAGAAAAATACAATGAACAGCTGCGTATGTTAACAGAAATAAAAAGGTAATGTCAGGGTGGAAAGGGGTTTTCATCTTTGGCTCATAATGATAAAAGTCAAATTACATTTTCTGTACAACATTTGATTGAAAGAAATACAAAACAAAGAAAAAAAACGCAGCGAATCAATCGAATAATGCCTTTGTTACTAAAAATAATTGCTAGCGTTTCTATTGTTACGACACTTGGAATTGTTTTTACGCTCTCTAATGAAACAATCATGTTTTTTCAAAAAATATCATTGTACTCCTTTTTGACGGAGAAAGAATGGTTACCGTTTTTTGAAAATCCTAAATTCGGTATATTACCACTTATATGCGGAACGTTCCTTGTAACAGCAATCGCTATGTTTGTAGCAATTCCTATTGGTTTAGCGTGTGCCGTATGTTTAAGCGAATATGCCTCAAATGGTGCACGGAAAATATTAAAGCCGATGTTAGAGCTATTAGCAGGTATCCCGACAATTGTATATGGTTTTTTTGCATTAACAATTGTTACGCCGCTTTTACAAAGGGTTATACCAGATTTACAGTTTTTTAATGCGATTAGTCCAGGAATCGTTATCGGATTTATGATGATGCCTACAGTTGCATCTTTATCTGAAGACGCGATGAGAGCTGTGGCGAAAGGGACGAAAGAAGCTTCATTAGCACTCGGAGCGACGCGGTTTGAAATGGTAAAACAAGTGGTGTTTCCGTCCGCTTTTACAGGGATTATGGCAGCAATTATATTAGCGGCTTCGCGTGCAATTGGTGAAACGATGATTGTTGTAATTGCGGCAGGATCCACACCAAATGTATCGCTTGATCCGACACATTCTATTCAAACGTTAACAGCCTATATTGTGCAAGTAAGTTTAGGTGATGCTCCGCATGGAACGATTACGTATTACAGCATGTATGCTGTAGGTGCAACATTATTTTTGTTTACTTTTATTATGAACATCATTTCGCAGTCAATTATGCGCCGTTTTAGGAGGATGACATAATATGCGGATGTTGAATCATAAAAAAATACAAAAAAACATGGCATCACGATTTTTAAAAGATCGAATTTACAAATTGTTATTTTATATAGCAATTTTATTTTCAATCGTAATTTTGTTTGTGTTACTGTTTCAAATTGTTGAAAAAGGTATAAGCTATCTTTCAATAGATTTCTTTACAAATTTCGCTTCACGTAATCCGAAAGAAGCTGGTATTGCTGCAGCTTTGTCAGGGACAATATTATTTATGAGTATTGTTATACCTGTTTCTTTTATATTTGGAGTTGGAACAGCCCTTTATTTAGAGCAATATGCGAAGGAATCTCTATTTAAAAAAATAGTAGAGATTAATAATCAAACGTTAGCAGGAGTACCATCCGTTGTATTTGGATTACTTGGTTTAACTATTTTTGTATATGCTCTTCATTTAGGAGAGAGTATAGTTGCAGCAGCACTGACGATGAGTTTACTCGTCTTACCAACAGTTGTTGTGGCGAGTCAAGAAGCAATCCGATCAGTACCAAGTGTATTATTAGAGGGTTCTTACGGATTAGGTGCTACGAAGTGGCAAACGATGTATCAGGTTGTATTGCCATATGCTTTCCCGGGGATTATAACGGGCTGTACGTTAGCGATATCAAGAGCAATTGGAGAAGCAGCACCACTATTAGTTATTGGGGCACTTGCGTTTGCAAATTATGTTCCATTTAGTATGTTTGATAGATTTACAGTTTTACCAATTCAAATTTTTAATTGGATGAGTAGGCCACAAGAAGAATTTCAGTATGTAGCAGCAGCTGGGATGATTGTTTTGTTAGGTTTGTTGCTATTTATCAATATATTTGTTTTATGGTTACGAAATCGAAAATAAGTTGGAAGTGGATGAAAGGGGAATTCAAATGGTAGCAACAGTAGTAAATGTACAGGTGAAAAACGAAGAGAAAATTGAGACTGCGCCAAAGAAAGTAGTATTTGATACGAAAAACTTAAATTTATGGTATGGGGAAGACCATGCTTTAAAAGATATTAATTTAAGTATTCATGAGAATGAAGTTACAGCAATTATCGGTCCAAGTGGCTGTGGTAAATCAACGTACTTAAAAACGTTAAATCGTATGGTAGAGTTAGTACCGATCGTTCGAACTACAGGTGTAATTGAATATAGAGAACGCAATATATTTGATAAATCATATCCAGTTGAAGAATTAAGAACGCACGTAGGAATGGTGTTCCAAAAGCCAAATCCATTTCCAAAATCTATTTATGAGAATGTAGCATACGGTCCAAAAATTCATGGTATTCGTGACAAAAAGACATTAGATGAAATTGTTGAAAAAAGTTTACGTGGAGCAGCGATTTGGGATGAGTTAAAAGATCGCTTGCACGATAATGCATACGGTTTATCTGGTGGACAGCAACAGCGTCTATGCATCGCACGTTGCTTAGCTATTGAGCCAGACGTTATTTTAATGGATGAGCCAACATCGGCACTAGATCCAATTTCAACATTAAAAGTAGAAGAATTAATTCAAGAGTTAAAGAAAGACTTTAGTATTGTTATCGTAACGCATAATATGCAACAAGCAGCGCGTATTTCAGACAAAACTGCTTTCTTCTTAAGCGGGGAAGTTGTGGAGTATACAGATACAAACAAATTATTTACGACGCCTTCAGATAAGCGTACAGAAGATTATATTACAGGTCGCTTTGGTTGATATCGTTGCAAAGCTAAGAGAAAATGCCCTCTTAACAGAGGGCATTTCTTATTTTGGGATCTTCTATCTTAAGGTTTATTACAGGCGTAAGAGGTTATGTAGGAGGTTTATCCCGCTATTTGCGGACAATAAGACCCCCACTTCAAAATTCAGCGAAAGTAAAGAAGTTAGGTGGGGATCGGGCTGTCAGTAAAAGCCCGATTGATGAGGGCTGATTAAAGCTTCACTTTATATATATTGGCACATAGTATTGAGGGGGAAGAAAAAATGGTAAGAGAACAGTTTCAAGGTGATTTAAAAGTGTTACAGCAAAAGGTGATTGAGCTTGGCGAATTAGCAAATGCGGCTTTATTGATTGCTATGGAAGGTCTGCATACAAGGGATGTAGAGAAAGCGTTAGAGGTCATTGATGGCGATTACCGCATGGATAATTTAGAAGAGGAAATAAACGATCTTGCGCTTATGCTTATTACGAAGCAGCAACCTGTAGCGAGTGACTTAAGAAGGATCTTTATTTCGATTAAAACAGCGACAGATTTAGAGCGTATTGCAGATCATGCTGTTAATATTGCAAAGGCTACAATTCGTCTTGGGGAAAAAGAAGTGGCTGTTAGTTTGCACAATCTGGATGAAATGTTTGCGGTTGCAAATAAGATGTTGCATTTAGCGTTAGAAGCATATGAACAAGAAAATTTAACTTTTGCGAAACAAATTGCTGAAATGGATGATTCTGTTGATGAAATATATGGAAAAGCAATTCGTGAGTTTATATCTTCAGTTCCAGAACAACCAGAAGCAATTACGCAAATTACACAATTATCATTTGTGGCGAGATATATTGAGCGTGTAGCAGACCATATTACAAATATTGCTGAAAATGTCTTTTATTTAGTAAAAGGAAAGCATTATTTATTGAATGAGTAGGAATTAAAGTAGGTGATGAGAAATCACCTGCTTTTTTTAGTCAAAACATGACAAAAAAAGCTCGTTGTTTCCTTAAGTTTATGATGATAAGATGTATCATAATGTAATGGGAAAATTAGTATGTATGTTGATTTTAAATAAGTATTATTTTACCAAATGATAGTAAGCGCTTTCTTTGTATTTGAAACGTACGCTTTTATAGGTGGGAAATTTAATTATAGGGTCTTTAAAATGAGGATTCGTTTAACTAATCAAGTTTATGCTGCTAGTTCATGTGGGATAGAGAATATACATATGGTATATGGAGCTACTGAACATTATATAAGTGGAGGCTGAAGTATATGAAGGGGGTTATTTTAGCTGGAGGAAAAGGAAGACGTCTTAGACCATTAACATGTAATACTCCAAAGCCGATGTTACCATTATTAGAAAAACCAGTTTTAGAATACAATATTGAGTTATTACGCCAGCATGGTATTCGTGAAATTGCAATTACTGTTCAATATATGAGTACGACCATTAAGCAATATTTTGGTGATGGTAGTAAATGGGGAGTTAACTTGTATTATTTTGAAGACTCTCCTCCGCTTGGTACAGCAGGGAGCATTAAACAAGCAGAACAATTTTTAGATGAAACATTTGTTGTGATAAGTGGGGATGCATTAACTGACTTTCAATTATCAGAAGGAATTAGGTTTCATGAACAAAAGAAAAGAATGGTAACAATGTTTGTGAAAGAAGTAGAAAATCCACTCTCATTTGGATTGGTTGTAATGAATAAAGACCAGGAGGTTACGCGATATATAGAAAAGCCGGGCTGGAATGAGGTAGTCTCTAATGTTGTGAATACAGGCATATATATTATGGAGCCAGAAATCTTTTCTTACATACCGCCTAGGCAATTTTTTGATTTCAGTCATGATGTGTTTCCGTTATTGGCAAACAAAAATGTGTTATTTGCATATTTGTCAGAAGGCTATTGGTTAGATATCGGCACATTTAATCAATATCGACAAGCGCAATTTGATTTGTTAACGAAAAAGTTACAAGTATCTATTCCTTATACGGAAGTATTACCGATGGTATGGATGGGAGAAGGGGTGACGATTGGGAAAGGGACGAAAATTCATGGCCCCTCTTTTATTGGAGAAGGAGCAAAGATTGGTACAGGAGCTGTAATTGAGCCATATTCTATTATTGGGAAAAATAGTATCGTTTCAAGTTATTCTCATCTTCAAAAAAGTATTGTTTTTGCAAATGCCCACATTGGGAAGTATTGTGAACTATTAGAAACGACAATAGGAGAGCGTACAATGGTTGAAGATGACGTTACACTGTTTCAAAAAAGCGTTGTAGCGGATCACTGTCATATCGGGAGAAGTACGGTAATTAAGCAAAAAGGAAAACTATGGCCTTATAAGGCGATTGATAGTCATTCGATAGTAGGAGCGGCTGGTATTCAAGAGAGTGAAATGAGTGCAGGGTGGTTACAAAAAAGCCGCATTGTAGGAAGAGGGAATGTTGAAATTACTCCCCAGTTTATCGTGAAGATTGCGATGGCGTATGGCTCCCTTTTCACAAAAGGGGAAAGTATATTAATTGGAAGTCAAGAAAATATAGAAACAACCTCTTATAAAAATTTATTTTTACATGCTATTCATGGTATAGGGATTCATACGATGGAATGTAAAGAAATGAACGAGTCACTTTTTCAATATAGTGTTCATCATTTGCAATGTGCAGGTGGGGTTTTCATCCAAGTGGAAAATGAGAATGAGATCGTTATAAAGTTGTATGGTCAAGCTGGCATGCCGTTAACGTATAAGCAGCAAAAAGAGATAGAACAAGTATATATGTCCGAATTGTTTTATTACGTGCATGAGAAAGAGATGGGGCGAAATAAGCTGGTTCATATTTCTATGAATGAGTATATAGAAGTTATATTGGGGCATATTGATATCGAGAAAATACAGATGCAGAAGTTTCATCTTCTTATTAATAAGAGAAATGATACGTTGCAACATTTACTTATGCTCTTTCTACAAAGACTTGGTTGTACAGTTACATGGATTTATGCAAGCGAACAAAAAGATCATGTGAAAGCTTTGATGAAATCAAGTAAAGCGAATATGGCTCTTATGTTTTCTGAGCAAGGAAATCATTTCGAGTTATATGATAAACATAGTAATATTTACCAGGGTACAGATTTGGAAGAGGTAGATATTCCAGATTTCTTACTCGAATCGACAGGAAATATTTACCCAATGTCTTTGAAATTAGGAGAATGTTATCTTCTGTTTTATACGCAGGATGAAAGAAAGTCGTTTCAAGTAAGGTGGAAGCGAGATATTTTATATCGGATTGGAAAATTATTTGAGCTAATAGCATTGCAAGGAAAAACGTTTCTCAGCATAGTAGAGCAATCACCTCCGCTCTATTTACTTTATGATGAAGTGGTATGTTCATGGAATGAAAAAGGGAAAATTATGAGGAAATTATTGGATGATATAGAAAGAAAGGGAGAAGGTATATTTGAAGGAGTACAGTTCAAATATACTGAAAAAGAGTGGTCTTATATCGTTTCTGACACAAAACAACCAAAATTTTTAGTGTATTCACATGCTAGAAACCCAGTAATAGCAAGGGAAAACATGAAAAATCTTATAGAAAAAATTAGACAATATCAAAAGGTGTAGAATTTTTATTTTAAAAGTGGTATTATAGTATAGTCTGATTTAAGTTATTAGTACTGGAGGGAAATAAGAATGCGTGTGAATATTACTCTAGCATGTACAGAATGCGGAGATCGTAACTATATCTCAAAGAAAAATAAACGTAACAACGCTGAGCGTATCGAGCTTAAAAAGTATTGCAAGCGTGACAAGAAGTCTACGTTACACCGTGAAACAAAGTAAGCAGTAGGAATATTTTCCTACTGTTTCTTTTTTTATTCGATTCCTATGTTAAAAGTGATACACTATCATCATAGAGTAAAGTGTCACTGTAAGGAGGAGAATGTGTGAAAGAAGAGAAAGTGCGTTTGCGTAAACAAATAATAGAACACATGAATTCTTTATCAGAAGAACAGTATACAACTTTATCAGAACAGATTGCATTTTCGTTGTATGCGCAAAAAGAGTGGATTGAAGCTAAAACAATTGGAATTACTCTCTCAATGGAAAATGAAGTGAATACATATCCTATTATCGAAAAAGCTTGGGAAGAAGGAAAGAAAGTTGTAGTTCCTAAGTGTAATAAAGGAACAAGAACGATGTCTTTCCGGAAAATTAATAATTTTGATCAATTAGAAACGGTGTATATGAATTTACGTGAACCGATTCCGGGACTTACGGAAGAAGTGAATGTGGATGAAATTGATCTTCAAATTGTGCCAGGCGTAGCTTATACAGAGCGAGGAGAGCGGATTGGATACGGCGGGGGCTATTATGATCGTTATCTCGTGCATTATAAAGGGAAAACGCTATCATTAGCATATGATTTTCAAATGGTAAAACACATTCCGGTAGAACCATTTGATAAAAATATAGAAAAAATTATTACAGAAAAAGGAACAATGCTTATAAATGAGCTTGTATAGACAAATAAAAATTGACGAGACTTTTTCTTCTTGATTATAATAAAATATGTGAACGTTTTCTTATTATAATTTTTATAGTAAGTGAGCATAGAGGGTGATGAAATGGTATCTATTTATGATATTCAGCAATTGCTAAAGAAATTTGGTACGATTATTTATACGGGAGATCGAATTGCAGATTTACAATTAATGCAAGATGAATTGCGTGAATTAAATCAATCACAGCTAATCGATCCACAAGACTATCAAACAGCTTTATTTTTATTGAAGCAAGAAATTCAAAAAGAGCTAAATAAGAATTAGATAAAGGTAGGTAAGCAACATGGAAGAGAAATGGTTAGTTGGTGTTGACCTTGGTGGTACAACGATTAAATTAGCATTTATTAATGTATACGGTGAAATTTTACATAAGTGGGAAATCCCTACAAATACAGGTGAGCAAGGAAAACATATTACACTTGATGTTGCGAAAGCAATTGATAAAAAGCTAGAAGAATTAGGCGAATTGAAGAGCAAGTTAATTGGTATTGGTATGGGAGCTCCTGGCCCTGTACATGTGGCATCTGGAATGATTTATGAAGCGGTTAATTTAGGGTGGAAAAACTATCCGCTAAAAGATTTATTAGAAGTAGAAACAGGATTACCTGTTGTTATTGATAATGAT
The DNA here is from genome assembly GCF_022662595.1 of Bacillus cereus group sp. BfR-BA-01524. NCBI lineage: Bacteria > Bacillati > Bacillota > Bacilli > Caryophanales > Bacillaceae > Bacillus > Bacillus cereus group sp. BfR-BA-01524. The sequence goes on from NZ_JAKUDW010000014.1 coordinate 84,429, forward strand.
GCAAACTTAGCAGCGCTTGGTGAAATGTGGAAAGGTGCTGGTGAAGGTGCAAAAGATTTAATCTGCATGACACTTGGTACGGGCGTTGGTGGTGGTGTAATCGCCAATGGTGAGATTGTACACGGCGTGAGTGGTGCTGCTGGTGAGATTGGACATATTACAGTAGTTACAGAAAATGCTTTCCCATGTAATTGCGGGAAGTCTGGTTGCTTAGAAACAGTAGCATCTGCGACAGGTATTGTACGTGTTGCTATGCAAAAAATACAAGAGACTAATAAAGAAAGCATGTTGCGTTCTATGTTAGCTGAAGAAGGACGTATTACATCAAAAGATGTCTTTGAAGCACTTGGACAAGGTGATGAATTAGCAGGCGAAGTAGTAGAAAAAGTAGCTTCTTATTTAGGGTTAGCTGTAGCGAACCTATCTAGTACGTTGAACCCAGAGAAAATTGTTATTGGTGGAGGCGTGTCTAAAGCTGGAGATGCGCTATTAGAACCAATTCAACGCTATTTCGAGCAATACGCTTTCTCACGTGCTGTAAAGAGCACGAAGTTAGCTATTGCAACACTTGGTAATGATGCAGGTGTTATCGGAGGAGCTTGGCTTGTAAAAAAGCACAAATACGAAGCGAAGATGATATAAGTTTTGAAATATGAAAAGAGGAAGGGGAACCCTTCCTCTTTTTGTGTGAAATCTCGATGAAGAATAAAGTGTAAACGAATTAAGCTGCTGGTGGATACCCGTTATATAGAACAGTCATGATCGTAAACCATCCGAAAACGAGTACAGTTGCAATTGCAAAGCCGCTCGCGAAAAAGTTTTTTTCACGAAGTGTTCTAAGCGTAGCAAATACAGCTAACAGAGTGACAAGTGTAAAAATAATAACAAGGCCCATGCAATATCCTCCTCTGTCTACCCATTTCTTATTATGAGTTTTTGGAATATTTACTCTTTTATATTGTACATGTTTTAAAAATGATTGTCGAGATAGCATCCTTTCTTTTCCTAAGAGAAAGAAATGTTGTATCATTAAAAGTAAGTTTAATAACTGGAGGAGATTTTCATATGAAATGGATACAAATGCCGTTAGGCCCATTACAAACAAATGCTTATATTTTAATGAACGATCAAAAAGAGTGCATTATCTTTGACCCTGGTCACGAAGGTGAAAAGCTCGTTACATATTTACAAGAAGAACAATTAAAACCATTGGCTGTTTTATTAACGCATGCTCACTTTGATCATATCGGTGCTGTTGATGCGGTAAGAGACGCTTTTTATATTCCTGTATACGTACATAAAGAAGAAGCAGATTGGTTAGGAGATGCAACTGTAAACGGCTCTCAAATTTTCATGATGAACCGCAGTATTACAGCAAAACCAGCGGATCATATTATTGATGCAGAAGGTACATTAACAATTGGATCATTTAATTTTGAAATTTTTGAGACGCCAGGACATTCTCCTGGAAGTATTTCTTATTATAGTAAAGAGGCGAATGCTGTGTTCTCAGGAGATGTATTGTTCCAAATGAGCATTGGAAGAACAGATTTACCTGGTGGAAGTTTTGCTGAATTAATTGGAAGTATTGAAGAGAAATTATTTGTATTACCAGATGAAACAGCGGTGTTATGTGGACATGGTCCAGAAACAAGCATTGGTTTTGAAAAAGAAAATAATCCGTTTTTACAATAAGGAGTCATTATGGGAATGGAGCTCATTTTAAGAGAATGGATGGGGAAAGAAAAGGATTATTCAATTTCATATAGTACGTATATGAACCTTGTATTATATACAGAAGGTCATGGATATTATATGAAAGAACGTGAAAAGATTGGAAGACAAGGGGATTTTTTTACAAGTAGCAACGTTTCCTCTGTTTTTGCAAAAACTTTTGCTAAACTTTTTATTCGTCTTGTTGAAAATGGTGAAGTTGCTCCGAATATTTGTGAGGTTGGCGGGGGAACAGGAAAGTTTGCCTATGATGTTTTACAAGAATGGAAGCAATTATCTCCAAAAACCTTTATTGATTTAAACTATTCAATGATTGAATTGAGCCCTTTTCATAGAAAATTACAGCAGGAGCACCTTGGCTCATTTTCTAATGTATCGTACTATACGTCTTATAGTGAAATGGGAGATTCTTTCGAGGGAATTCTTTTTTCAAATGAGTTGTTTGATGCATTTCCTGTTGAAATAATTGAGAAAAGAAATGGTATGTTGTATGAAGTACGTATTACATATACAGAGGAAGGAAACCTTTCAGAAGTATGTAGGCCGTTAGATAAAAGAATTGGTCGCTATTTATTGAAATATAATATTCATATTGCTGAAGGGCAACGTTTTGAAGTACCAATTGTGATGGAGGAGTATATAAAAGAAATTGCGAAATGGTTTCAAAAAGGTATATGTATTACAGTTGATTACGGATACACAAAAGAAGAATGGATGCATCCAGCACACCGTGAAGGAAGTTTACGAGGTTATTATCAGCATAATCTAATACGTAACCCACTAGCGCATCCAGGTGAAATGGATCTTACTACTCATATTCATTGGGACGAGCTAAAGGAGATGTTTAGTCTGCAAGGAATGAGTGCAGTATGGCATAAGAAGCAATCTGAGTTTTTGTTAGCGGCAGGAATATTAGAACAGCTTACGAATCATCAAGATACGAATCCTTTTTCTGAAACGCAAAAACAAAATCGAGCAGTGCGTTCTATGATTTTGAATGGAGGATTAGGGAGTGCGTTTGATGTTGTTATACATACAAAAGATATGCAACATTTACATTTGGAGCGGTATGTAACAATATAAAAAACAAGACACAGTATATACTGTGTCTTGTTTTTTAATACGACTTATGTAGTATTATATATTTCCTCTCATGATATATATTTATATTAAAGATATGAGATAAAAAATATAGAATACGTTCTTTTTCTTCGATTATTAGTCCCTAACCTAATAATACGCGAACGAGTTGAATTATTGTTTCGTTCTCTACCTTGTAATAAATTTCCAACCCTTTTCTTTCACTAGAAACGATTTTAGCGCTTTTTAATTTTGCTAAATGCTGTGAAATTGTAGATTGTGGCATGTTTAAGCCAGTATACATTGTAGAAACGTTGCTTGGACCGCGCTCGATTAATCCTTTTACGATACATAAACGAACAGGATGAGCTAGTACTTTTAATAATTCTGCATTACTTTCATATAGTTCTAATTCTTTTTGAAAGGTTTCTAACATGTTCTTTTCCACCTCCGTGTGAGCTATTATACCATACTATACATACCAAAAATTTAAAGAAAAGAAAATAGTTGTTGCAGAAAAAAAGTCCTAAAGTAAAGAAATTGTAAGAAAAGAGACCCTGATGTAAATAAAATAGATAAATTAGCATGTTTTTGTAAAATGACATTTTTGGGTGAAAATTTCGATGTGTTTTAAAAATTGAAAGATATAGATATATTTGTAACACAATTTTATCATGAATTTCTTATTCTTTCAAATGAATATACGAAATTTTTAAAATAATATGACAAAGGAATTATAATGATATATATAGAATATAAAACAGGTTAAAAGAAAAGAAGCTGAATGTAATTCGCTTCTTTATGGTGATAATGAAATATTTGATTACGGCTGATAAATCTTAGGGTAATCAAGTCATTAGTCATTTATTCTAAAATTCATCTTTTAGCAACGTTAAAAATCTGTGATTCCATATGTTCTCGTAAAAATCAATTGTCTCTTTTGCGGACATAAAAGGATTATTCAACGTAGAGGTTGTTTTCTGTACCATAAAGTTTTCGTATCCCAGTCCGTGGGCAAACTTAATCGTAGCATCCATACAGTACTCTGTTTGGGCACCGCAAAATTCAATGCTATTTACAGATAATTGATCTAAAATTTCTTTTAAGTTTGTTTTATAAAATGAATTTGCATGTGTTTTGCTTACAAAAAAATCTTGTTCTTGAACATCTAGATCGGTATGAATAGCCCAAAGTTCTTTCTCGGGTACTAAATCATCATCACAATGTTGAACAAAAAGGATTGGTTTATTTAATTTT